>NZ_JBSVWB010000043.1:0-55868 GCF_054071795.1 Pseudomonas sp. SDO5271_S396 | reverse complement strand
GCGATGCGGCGATCCGACAAGCCAGCTCCCACATTTGTCAGGGTTTAGCCATTACCGCCATGAACAATGGCGACTCCAGAAAACGCTCAAGCCATGCCTGTAACCGTTTATACGAAGTCCCGGCAAACCACACTCGATCCACATGGGCATACTGACGCACGAAGGGCGCCAGTGCAGCATCCGCCAGGGTCAGGTGGTTGGCCACCAGGTAATCTCGCTCTGCCAGCAATCCTTCCAGCTTCTGCAAGAACACCTCACCCTCGGCCCGATAGTGTTCCATCGGCTGCTCGGGGTAGCGTTCGGCGTACTTGTATCGATTCAAGTGATACTTGAACCCGTTGTCGTTCTCTTCGATCAGCGCGAGCACTGCCGGATCGCCCTGTAGCAACCAATCATCCGGGTCATGCTGCGCCAAGGCCCACTGCATGATCTCCAGACTTTCTTCAATCACCTGCCCGTCAACGCTCAATACCGGCACCGTGCCCTTGGGCGACAGTGCAAGCATCTCGGCCGGCTTGGCCTTGAGGCTGACTTCGACAATGCGCACCGCAACGCCTGAATAACGCAAGGCCAGGCGGGCACGCATCGCATAGGGGCAGCGCCGGAACGAATACAGCAGCGCTTCGCTCACTTGACCTCCAGGGTACTCAAGCCGTTGCCTTGGCGCTTGACCTGGATCTGCACAGGGATGCGCTCGTGCATTTCCTGCACATGGGAAATCACCGCCACTTTGCGGCCCTGGGCCTGAAGGCCGTCGAGAGCGTCCATCGCCAATTGCAGCGATTCGGGGTCGAGGCTGCCAAAGCCCTCGTCGATAAACAGCGATTCGATCTTCAAGGTACTGGACGCCATCGACGCCAGGCCCAATGCCAGCGCCAGCGACACCAGGAAGGTTTCGCCGCCCGACAGCGAATGCACCGAGCGCAGTTCATCGCCCATTTCCGTGTCCAGCACCAGCAGGCCAAGCAGGCTGCCGCCGCGCTTGAGACGGTAACGGCGCACCAGTTGGCGCAACTGCACGTTGGCGTGGTGCACCAGCAAATCGAGGTTGTAGGCCTGGGCGATCTTGCGGAAGGTGTCGCCGCTGGATGAGCCGATCAGCGCGCTCAGGCGTGCCCAGCGTTGATGTTCGCCGTGGGCCTTGGCGATCCGTTCGGTCAGCGCGTTGTTGGCGTCCTGACGGCGCTGGTCTTCGGATTGGCGGGCACGCCATTCGATGATCTGTTTCTCACTGTCGGCCAACTGTTGGTTGAGCGTTTCGAGGGCACTGTCCAGTTGGTCGGCCTGCGGCCCGCCATTGTGTTGAGCCTGATGCTCGGCCAGGCGTTGCTCGCGCTCTTGCAACAGGACCCTGGCTTGCTCGACGGCCTTTTCGCTGCCCTGCAAATGCTGACGCAGTTCGTTGACCTGGGTGTCGCTGAACGCCAGCAAACCGTCGAGCCCTTCGCTGTCCAGTTCGGGGTGCCGGGCGCGCCATTCGTTGATCCGCATGTCGAGGCTCTGTTGCTCGTCGTGCAAGGTCTGTTGGCGTTCCTGCTGGGCCTTGAGGTCGGCGACAAGCTGGATCAGGGTGCTGTGAATGTCCTGCACTTGCTGATTGGCGTCGGTTTCAGCCTGGCGTGAGTGCGCCACGGCGGCGTCGAGTTGCTGTTGCCAATGCTCGGCGCTGCTGTATTGGCCGAGCAGGGCTCCCAGTCTTTCCTGAACCGTATGTTGCTGCGCTGCCGTTTCGGTGACCGCGTGCTGCGCGGCTTCCCATTGTTGCTGGCGATGCTGTTGATTGGCCTGTTCCTTATCGAGGGCCTGCTGGCGCTGTTGCTGCTCTTCCAGTTCTTCGCGTTGGCGGTCCAGCTGTTCGACGCGCTGGCTGACCTGCTGATCAAGCTGCATGAAGGTGCTGGCCGGGTCATTGCGCAAACCGTCCAGTATGTCGGCGGGCAACAGGCTGGCGAAGCTGCCGAGTTCTTCTTCAAGACGCTTGCGGTCGGCCTCCAGCTCGCGTTGCTGGTCAGTCAGCAACTGACGTGCCTGCTGGCTCTCTTCCTGTACGGCTTGCAGTTGTTGCTGCAAGCGCCCGGCGTTCTTTTGCAGGTTGAGCAGGGCGCTCTGGCGTTGTTCGTCCTGGGTGATGCTTTGGGTGAGTTGGCTGAGTTGCTGTACCAGCCAGGCGTTGCGTTGGGCCGTGTCCTGGTTGAGCAGCGAGGTGACGAGCGCGTGAGCTTGCAAGTTGGTCGTGCAAGTTGCCTGTAACGTAGCAAGATCTTCTTGCTGACTCAGGAAACCCTTTATCTGCCCGTTGATCCCACCCAGCTCGCCACGTAGCTCGATCAGTGTTTGATTGAGCGTATCGACGACATCTTGTGCAGTTTTTTGCTCATTCTCATCATGGCGCCCGAGGCTTTGCAGCAACGCTTCCGGTTGGTGATAAGGGTGTTCGTGACTCCCGCATACCGGGCAAGGATGATCGTCCTGAAGTGTTGCCCGCAGCTCTTCAACGCTTTCGCTACGTGCTGCACGTTGCCGTTCCAACAGTTGCTTGGTGACGGTCAACGTATGTTCGGCAGTCGTCAATTCAAGCTTTGCCTGCTTGCCCGATTGAATCAGACTTTCGCGTTGTTGATGGGCCTCTGCGAGTTTTTGAGTCAGTACGCCAGCTTGCTGGTCCAGCTGTACCTGGCTATCCCACAGACGCGTCAGTTCTTCGAACGCGCGGTGCTGTTTGCGATTGTCTTGCAGCAGGCTCGCCAGTAACTCGATTTGCTCGGCCACGGCATGGGGTTCGGCACCGGCTTCCTGATACAGCAGATTCAGGGCATCACGCTCCTGGGCGTACTGCTCGGCAGCGATTGCGGCGCGCTGTTCGAGCGCGGGCAACTCGGCCTGACCTTTGTTCAGTCGGCTACCGGTCTGCATCAGTTGTTGCAGGCTTGGGCGATACCCCTGCCAGGCTGAAGCGAGCGGCGCGAGCGCACTGCTGCGCTCCAACTCGGACGCCAGAAGCTCGATGTGCGCGGCGGCTTGCTGATGCCGTTCCTGCAACGTGTTCAGCGCTGCCTGACCGTCTGCACACGCGGTCTGTTTGAGGCGTTGTTCGTCGGTGCGCTTGCCCAGTTCCTGGGCCAGGTGCGTCAACGTTGTCTGTTCGGCGAAGGCTTGTTGCAGCAGAGGCGCCGCATCACCCTGATGTTTGAGCGCTTCGGCGAGGGCCGTGCCGGCCAGCGATTGCTGCTGTTGCGCCTGATTCTGGCGCGTATGCAGCACGCTTTGTTGTTCGGTGTGCTGCTGAATCTGCACGGCGAGAGGTACGAGCAAGCTGCCCAGTTCGGCCTGGCGCGCAAATTGATGGCGCTGGGGCGCCAGTTGCTCCAGTCGGCTCAGGTCCTGGCGTTGCGGGCCCTGGTTTTCCCAGTGTTGCTGAGTATCACGTAAGTTTTCGACAGCGCTGAGTTGACGCTCCTGCAATTCACGCAATTCCTTGAGCCACTTATGTTGCGACTCAAGCTGTTTGAGTTGTGCTTGCTGGGTCCTGAAGTGCTGCTGGGCGTCGGCCAGTTGCTGATCCAGTTCGGCGCGGGCTTCGGCGGTCAGGGGCGCCACGCCGGCGGATTGGTCTTGCAACAGCTTGAGCGCTTCGCGCGCTTCTTTGGTCTTGTCAAAGGCGCGGCGGCCGAGGCGGGTATACAGCGCCGTGTCGGTGAGTTTTTCCAGCAGTTCGCTGCGTTCGTTGTCATCGGCCTTGAGAAAGGCGCTGAACTCGCTTTGCGCCAGCAGCACGGCGCGGGTGAACTGTTCGAAGTTCAGGCCGAGTGCCGTTTCGAGTTGGGTCTTGTATTCGCCTTTCTGGCTGGCGAGCAATTGATCCTGGTCGATATCGCGCAGGCTCTGGCGGCTGGCCTGCAAATTTCCTCCGGCTTTCTCGCGGGCGCGATTGGCCTCCCAGCGCGCGCGGTAGCGACGACCGTCGATCCCGACGAAATCCACTTCGGCATAACCTTCTCCGGTACCACGGCGCAGCAACGTACGCGGGTCACCGATGGCGATTTCACCGTCGGCGTCGGGGATCTTTGCATCGCGTTTCGTGTGGTTCAAACGCGGTACCGCGCCAAACAACGCCAGGCACAGCGCATCCAGCAGGGTGCTTTTCCCGGCGCCGGTCGGCCCGGTAATCGCGAACAACCCGGCGCTGGCCAGGGGTTCGGCGGTAAAGTCGATCTCGAACGGGCCGGCCAGGGAAGCCAGGTTTTTCAGGCGAATGGCGAGAATCTTCATGGCTGTTCACCCTCCTGTTGTACTTCCTGGAGCAGTACGGCGAAATCCTTCAGGGTCTGTTCATCGACTTCGCTGCCATAACTGTCCTGCCAGGCGCGGCTGAACAGTTCCTGGGGCGTGAGCTGGTCCAGTTCGACGAGACGGTCCTCATCGTTGCCTTCACGATTGCCGTTACCCGCGTATTCGGCAGCGATGCGCACGAGGCGCACAGCCTTGCCTTGCAGGGCGTTTTCGATTTGCTGGCGCAGGTCCGGTTGAGGCTCGTCAAGGCGCACGCGTACTTCCAGCCAGGGTTGACGCTGGGTATCGGCGAGCAGGTCGATGTCGGGCAGCTCGGCCAGGGCTGCGAGAATATCGGCCAGGGGCGCGGCGTCCAGGCGTTGCAGGTTGACGGCGCGGGGAATCAGGCGGGGCTCGACGCTGACCAGTCGTTCGCCCTGGAAGCGCACATCGAGGATCTGATGCTTGTAGTTGATTTCGGAGAACGACAAGGGAATCGGCGATCCACTGTAGCGAATACGCTCCTCGCCATTCACCTGCTGCGGCTTGTGCAAGTGCCCGAGGGCGACATAGGCGACACGCCGGTCGAACAGTTTGGCCGGCAGCGCTTCGGCATTGCCAATGATCAGGCTGCGCTCGGAGTCTTCCGACACCGAGCCACCGGCCATGTGCGCATGGCTGATGGCAATCAACGCCTGGCCCTTATTGCGCTTGGCGTTGGCAGCGGCAATCAGCCCCTCGTGCACCTGGGCGATACCGTGCAGGTAGTCATCGCCCAAGTGTGCGCCCGTCACCTCTGCCGGACGCAAGAATGGCAGGGCCAGGCACCAGGCGGCGATTTTGCCTTTGGCGTTCGGCAGGGGGATCAACAGACGTTCGGCGTCGAGTTGACCGTCGTCCAGCCACAGCACCCGACCCAGGGCGTGGGTGCGCAGGCGGCGCATCAACGGCGCGGGCAATTCGATACGCGAACCGGAGTCATGGTTGCCGGCGATCATCACGATGGTGAGGTCGGGGTTCTGTTCGTGGGCGCTGATGATGAAGTCATACAGACGCTCCTGAGCCTTGAGTGGCGGGTTGACCGTGTCGAAGATATCGCCGGCGATCAGCAGCGCATCCGGGCGCTCGGCCTTTAACTGGCCCAGCAGCCACTGGAGAAAACAGGCATGTTCGAAGTCGCGCTCCTGGCCATGCAGGTTTTGCCCAAGGTGCCAGTCGGAGGTGTGAAACAGACGCAAGGCGAACTCCGTGAAGAAGATGAAAAGGAAGGGAGTTTACACGCAGATCCCGAGTGGGAGGGGCACCGTGTGGTAGACCGATGCGCTGTAGTGAGCGGGCTTGTCGAATCGTCGCACCGCCCGCGACGGGCTGCGCAGCAGACCCAATAGAGGCACCGTGTAGTCCGGGTTTGGGACCGCTTCGCGCTCCGGCGCAGGGCGCGGTGCCCAGCGCAACCATTATTTGGGGTAGAGCGGCGGCAGGCTGGTGGTGTCGGTGGCAGGGTCTTGCTCACGCTCGGCCACCGGGATGGCCTTGACTGCCCGCCACAGATCTTCGCCCAGCCAATAGTGACCACTCTCGCTGTACAGCGCACCGTTCAACCCATCCAGGGCATCGGACAATGGCACAAACCGCGCCGCCATGTCGGCCAGGGTTTCCGGTTGCTGGCGGGCCCAGGCGTCGAGGGCCTGGCGGGTGGCCTGGGGGTCGTTGGCCTGGGTGGCGCGCTTGAGGTCATCGAGCAGGGTACGCGGGCTCGGGCCGGTTTGTGCGGCGCGAAGTACCGCCGGTTGCCAGCGCGCGCGCCACCATAGGCCGAAGCCCAGCAAGGTGGTGCAGGCGAGGATGAGTGTGCTGAGCTGCCACAGCCACAGGTGGTTGTCATCGGGCGCGGTGATCACGGTGGGGGTCGCGGGGGTGTCCACCACCAGGCTCGGGTTGGTGGCCACCTGCAGGGTGCGGGCCGCTACGCTGGTGCGCTCCAGATGGTCTTCGTGGGTGTTCCACCACACCACTTCCACGGCGGGCAGTTCCACGGCGCCGGCACGGGTCGGCACCAGGGCCTCGCGGTCTTCACGGCTGCCGATCAGGCCGCGGTCATTGTTCTGATTGCCCAGCACCGGTTGGTCCGGGTAACGGCGCACGCCGTTGACTTCGGTACTCGGCAGCGCCGGCAGTTGCGCACTGGACAAGCCCTCGGCCTTGACCGTGAGGCTGCGGGTCAGAGAGTCGCCCACCTGCACATGCTCGGGCGTGGGGTTCCAGTTTTCCGTCAGGGTCAGGTTGCGCGCGGGCAGCCAGGCCGCGTCGGCGGGGTAGAGGCTTGGCTTGGGTTTGACTGTCAACGCCAGCGGCGCAGAACTGACGTGGATCAGCTTGCCCGGCTTGGTGCCTTGCAGGGTGTTTTCCTGGGGCGGGCGCGATTCCACCAGCGTGGCGCTGAAGGTCTGCGCAGGAACCTCGAGGCTGCCGCTGTGTTGCGGGTAGATCGCATAGCGGGTTTCGATCACGCCATGGCGAATGCTGTTGATGACCTTCTCGTAGGTGCGCGACTCCCCCAACTGCTCGATCCGCGCATCTGGAATCTGCAGCGGCGTGAGGCTGCTGTCGTCATACAGCGAAACCGAGTGGTACACGCGTACCGTCAAGAGCGCCTGGGCCTGAACGTACACGGTGTTCTGGTCAAGGTTGGCTTCGACGAATACCGGCGCCAGTTCCGCGTTGCTGTTCTGGCTGGCGGTTTCCACCACTTGCAGGGTGATCGGCTGCGTCTTGTACTCGCCCACTTGCAACGGCGGGATGACCACGTTGCCGTTTTCCCGGGGCAGCAGGGTGATGATCCAGCGCGTAGTGGCGTGGTTGTCGCCGCCCAGGGTGGTGAGTTGGTTGATCTGGCGCGTACCGCTGACTTCGAACTGCGCATCCAGGGGGGACAGGTCAGGTTTGCCGAACAGCGTGACGTCGTTGGACTCCACCGTCAGCTCCACCGTTTCCCCGGAATTGAGGCGGCTGCGGTCGACACTGGCGACCAGGTTCGCCGCCTGGGCGTGACCTGACAGCGCGAGCAGGAGCAGAAGGGTGGTGCGGCGGCTCATTGAGTCTTGTCCTGATGTTGTTGCTGTTCGTACCAGAATTTGCGGCGCAGCAGTTCACCCGGGTTGTCCGGAATCTCGCGCAGCCATTGCTCCAGGGCCTGGCGGTGTTCGCCGTCGAGGCTGGCATCATCGGGGCGCATCGGCGGGGTGGTGGTGTGTTCGTCACCCAGCTCGCTACCCGGCACCTCGTTGCCACCAGCCTGTGGAGCCGCGCCGGTCTGGGCATCGCCCTTGCCGGCTTCGCCCTGGCCCTGGGCAGACTGTTCGCCACCCGTGGCACCTTGTCCGGTTTCACCCGGTTGCGCAGTTTGGCCGGGTTGGGTGGTTTCGTCATCTTCGTTTTTGGCCGGTTTGGCCGGCGCCTGCCGGGCTTGTTCCTGCTCCTGCAGCAGGTTTTCCACCAGCGCCTTGTTTTTCAGCGCCGGTTGCAGGTCGGGTTGGGCCTCCAGGGCCTGCTCGTAGGCGTCGATGGCCGCCTCCAGCTCCCCGGATCGTGCCAACGCGTTACCCCGATTGTAGTGGGAATAGGCATCGCTGCCCTCGGCGAAGCGCTTGATCGCCTCGCTGTAGTTGCCGGCCTCGTACAGCGCCACGCCTTGCCATTGCGGGTCCTGAAAGTGTTCGGCGGCTTCGGCTGGGCGTTTTTTCTTCAACAGGTACTGACCTTGCTGGTCGGGGCGCAGCCACAAATCCTGCCATTCGAATGCATAGCTGGGCTGGGGGGCAACCAGCAACAGCAGTGGCAGGCAGAACAGCCAACCCCGACGCCCGGCACAGGCGGCCAGCAACAGTAAGGGCAACAGCAGCCAGTAACCCTGATCGGCCCAGGTGTCCAGGTGCAGCAACTGGCCGTCGTTGCGCAGGTTCTGCGGACTGTCGAGCACGCCGATCTGGCGCAGGTCCTTGTCGTCCAGGCGTGCGGCGCGGTAACGGCCGCCCATTTCACTGGCGAATGCCTTGAGGGTCGGACTGTCGAGCCGTGGCACCAGGATCGCGCCCTGTTCGTCCTTGAGGAATTCACCGCTTTCCTGGGTCACCGGCGTACCCTCGCGGCTGCCGATGCCGAGGATCGACAGGCTCGGAGCCTGGCCGTTTTGCAGCAGCAGGCGGATGCCCTGGCGTTCCTGTTTGGACAAGGATGAACCGATCAGCAGCAAGCGTCCCTGGCCCAGACCGCCATGCTTGAGCAGGGTCAGGGCTTTCTCCACGGCCAGGTCGGCGCGGTGGCCAGGCTCGGGCATGATCGAGGGGCGCAGGGCTTCGAGCAGGTTGCGGCTGGTCGCCAGGTCATCCGACAGCGGCACCAGCGTATGGGCACTGCCGGCGTACACGACGATAGCGGTTTGCGCATCGGTACGCGCTTGCAGCAAGTCGTAGAGCTTGCGCCGCGCTTGTTCCAGCCGGTTGGGCGGGCTGTCGGTGGCAAGCATTTCCGGGGTCAGTTCGAGCAGCACCACCAACGGGTCGGAGGGTTTCTGGCTGGATTGCTCGACCCGCTCCCAGCTCGGGCCCAGCAAGGCCAGCACGGCCAACAGCCAGGCAATACCGAGCACGACCCAGGGCGTCTTGCTCTCGCGGCCACTGCCACCACTGAGCAATACGGCATGGAAGGCCGGTGGCAGGATGACTTGCCAGCGCCCGGCGCGTTTCTGTCGATGCCACAGTTGCCACAGCAGCCAGCCGAGCAGCGGCAGCAGCAACAGCCACCAGGGGCGGAACCAGTGCGGCCATAGGTCGATCATCGACGCCTCCGCAAACGCAGGCGTTTGAGGCGCTGGCGCCACTCGGGGTGTTGTTGCAGAAAGTGGCCGCGGCGAGAGAGTCTGTCGAACAGGCGTTGCAGCGCATTGTTCGGCCAGCGTTCCTGGATCACCAGCAGCATGCTGAGGACCAGCGCCAGGGCCAGCGGTGCGCTGTACAGCGCCAGGGCAGGGCGGGCCTGGGTCGGTTGCTGTTCCACCGGTTCGAGTTTGTCCAGGGTTTGCTTGATGGCTTGCAGTTCTGCGCCGTCGCGGGCACGGAAGTATTGGCCACCAGTGGCCTCGGCAATCGCCTTCAGCGCGGGCTCGTCGAGGTCCAGGCTCGGGTTGACGCCCAGGATGCCCAGGGAACCGGTTTGCTCGGGGTCGGCGCCGATGCCGATGGGGTAGATTTTTACGCCTTCTTCGGCGGCCAGGCGCGCGGCGGTGAGCGGGTCGATCTGCCCGGCGTTGTTGGCGCCGTCGGTGACCAGGATCAACACGCGACTCTGCGCCGGGCGCTGGCGCAGGCGTTTGAGGGCCAGGCCAATGGCATCACCAATGGCGGTGTTCTTGCCGGCGATGCCGATGCGCGCTTCATCCAGCCAGGTGCGTACGGTTCGGCGGTCGAAAGTCAGCGGTGCTTGCAGGTAAGCCTGGCTGCCAAACAGGATCAGCCCCACGCGATCGCCCTCGCGCTCTTCCAGAAAGTCGCCGAGCAGGTGCTTGACCAGGCTCAGACGGCTGATGTCGTCGTCTTGCCAGTGCATATCGGGGAAGTCCATGGAGCCGGAGACGTCAACGGCCACCAGCAGGTCGCGGCCGCTGGCGGCAATCGGCAACGGCTCACCGAGCCATTCCGGGCGGGCGGCGGCGGTGAGCAACAGCAGCCACAACACCACGAACGGCGCTTGCTGGCGCCAGCCCGGCAGGTTGACGCGGGCGCGCCGCCGGGCCAGGCCTTCGAGGTCGCCGAGGAAGCTGACTTTCAAGGCCGGCTCGCCGCTGTCGGCCACCGGCAGCATCAGGCGCATCACCCACGGCAGAGGCAACAGGGCGAAGATCCACGGCCAGGCGAACTCAAACATGTTTGCGAATCCAGGTGTCGACGGCCTGGGTCAGGCCGGCGATGGCCTTGTCGTCGAGTTTGCATTCGGGTTTGTAGGCACCTTCGACCAGGACCATCCAGCGTGTCAGCCCCGCTGCCGGGCAGCGGTTGTCGAGGAACGCCAGCCACTTGCGACCGTTGAGGGTGTGACTCTGGCTGTAAGGGTAGTCGTTGCGGCACAGGCGTTTGAGCAAACCGTTGAGCTGCTGCAACCAGGCCCCGGCTGGCGCACCGTCGTAGGGGCGGGGCAACAGCGCGAGTTCGGCCAGGGCGGCAATGCGCAGCGGGTCCAGGGGTTGTTCGGCGCGTGCCAGCGGGCGCCGCGTCGGCAGGAAACGCCGCAGCGACCACAGGCCCCAGCCCAGCAGCGGGATCACCACCAGCAACAGCCACCAGCCCGGCGCCGGCGGCCAGAACCCGATGGCCGGCGGGGCGATCAGCGGTTGCAGTTGATCGATGCTGCTCATGGCTTTTTAACCGGGCGTTGCGGGTTGAGGTATTCGCGCAGTTGCTCGACCATCTCGCTCTGGGTGCTCAAGGGCATCAACAGTACCCGCAGCTTCTGCGCCAGCAGTTCCCAGCGGGCATTGCGCGCCTCGGCCTGAGCCTTGTAGGCCTGGCGCAGGTCAATGTTCAGGGTGTCCAGTTCCAGTTGGGCGCCTCGTTCCGCGAAACGTAACAGCCCGGCGGCGGGCAGGGCGTGGTCCAGCGGGTCGGAGACCGGCAGCAACAGCAAGTCGCAATGCCGTGACAGCAAGCTCAGTTGCTGCTCGGCACCATCGCTGAGCGCGCGTTCGTCGCAGATCACGATCACCAGGCTGCCCGGGCGCAGTACTTCACGGCCACGGCGCAGGGCCATGCCGAGGGCATCCGCCTCGGGGCGGCTTTCGGTGTTGAGGCTCTGATTGACCCGCACCAGGCGGTTGAGCAATTGCAGCAGGCTCTGTTTACTGCGTCGCGGCTTGATTTCGTAGTGTTCGTTGTCGCCGAACACCAGCCCGCCGACGCGGTCGTTATGGCCCAAAGCCGCCCATCCGATCAGGCTGGCGGCCTGCGCAGCCAGGACCGACTTGAACATCTGTCCCGAGCCGAAAAACAACCGGCAGCTCTGTTCCACCATGATAAAGATCGGCCGCTCGCGCTCTTCATGGAACAGCTTGGTGTGCGGCTCCTGGGTGCGCGCGGTCACGCGCCAGTCGATGGTGCGCACGTCGTCGCCGGCCTGGTAGACCCGCACCTGGTCGAAGTCCACTCCACGCCCGCGCAGCTTGGAGTGGTGCAGGCCGATCAGCGGGCTGCGCTGGCTTGGTGTGGAAAACAGCTGCACTTCGCGCACGCGGTGGCGCATCTCGATCAATTCGCTGAGGGTGACGCGGATGCCTGCGCTGGCGTTCATGGGGTTCAAGCGACGGCAACGACGTCGAGAATGCGTTGCACCACGCGGTCCTGGTCAATGCCGGCGGCTTCGGCTTCGAACGACAGAATGATGCGATGGCGCAACACGTCGAACAGCACCGCCTGGATGTCTTCCGGGCTGACGAAGTCGCGACCGGCCAGCCAGGCATGGGCTCGTGCGCAGCGGTCGAGCGCGATGGAACCGCGTGGGCTGGCGCCGTAGGCGATCCACTCGGCCATTTCCGCGTCGAACTTGGCCGGGGTGCGTGTGGCCATCACCAGTTGCACCAGGTATTCCTCCACCGCATCGGCCATGTACAGGCCGAGGATTTCCTTGCGCGCGGCGAAGATCGCCTGCTGGCTGACGCGGCGTTCCGGCTTGGTTTCGCCGTTGAGTGCTTCGCCCCGCGCCTGTTGGAGGATACGGCGCTCCACGGCGGCGTCCGGGAAGCCGATCTTGACGTGCATGAGGAAACGGTCGAGCTGGGCTTCGGGCAACGGGTAGGTACCTTCCTGCTCGATGGGGTTTTGCGTGGCCATCACCAGAAACAAGGGCGACAGGTCATAAGTGCTGCGTCCGACGCTGACCTGGCGCTCGGCCATGGCTTCGAGCAGGGCCGACTGAACCTTGGCCGGGGCGCGGTTGATTTCATCCGCAAGCACCAGATTGTGGAAGATCGGGCCTTGCTGGAACACGAAGCTGCCGGTTTCCGGACGATAGATTTCGGTACCGGTAATGTCGGCGGGGAGCAGGTCGGGGGTGAACTGGATGCGATGGAACTGCGCTTCGATGCCTTCGGCCAGCTCCTTGATCGCCTTGGTCTTGGCCAGGCCCGGAGCGCCTTCCACCAGCATGTGGCCGTCGGCGAGCAGGGCGATCAGCAAACGATCGATGAGTTTTTCCTGGCCGAGAATCTGCGAAGAAAGAAAGGTTCGCAGCGCGAGCAGCGCTTCACGATGTTCCATCGATGACGGTTCCTGGAGAGATGAGCCCGGGTGTCGATCAAAAAACGCCGGGGCTGGGGGGCTTACTTTAATGCATCGAAGGGGGTGGCGACTAACGGCGCGCGGAGTATTTTTAGGAAAACTTGTAGGATTTTTGTGTGTGGGGCGCAAATTCTACTGACGCGGCTCGGTCCCTGTGGGCGCTGGCTCGTCGGGTCGCCGCATCGCTGCGATTGCATCAGCGCGGTATCTCTGAAAAATCGAGGTGCCTGCATCGCAGGCAAGCCGGCTCCCACACAAGCCAGCTCCCACATGATGGGTCTCACATGATGGGTCTCACATTCAGATCCGGTTGAAGGTGCCGGTGCCCTTGAGGATGTTTTGCAGGGTTTCTTCCACTTCGGCCATGTCGGAGGTTGCGGTGGCGTGGGTGATCTCCAACTGGTCTTTGCCGCCCAGCGCGTCGGCATCGCCGGCTGCCAGTTCCACCAGTAGCGTTGTGGCGCTCAGGGTGACCTTCAGCCCGTCCAGGGTGGACGGCTCGTAATCCCAGGTCAGCTCCACTTCCTCTTCGTCCGGGTAACGGGTCAGCATGAACATCTCGCCGTTTTTGCCGTGGCAGCAGAGCATGGCCATGTTGTCTTCTTCGTCATCGCACGGATTGACGATCAGGTGGGCGGTGGTGAATTGCATGGGGAATCCTGTTTACGGGTGGTAAGTAGGGATTCTGCCATTCCCCATGCTTTTGTGCCGCTTATTAAGTCACGTCCGTGCGGGTGGCGCTTACTGGCTGGTGGCTTCAAACCTTGAAGGAAGCGTGCTTGATGGCTCCCGAAATCGGTATGAAGGCTTGCCCGAATCCCTCGAACAATATGGGTTTGCCGGTATTGAAGGCGCCGCTGAAGATGCGCTCGGTGGCGCCTGGCCGGTTGTTGATTTTGTCGTCAATGCCGATTCCGAGTTCCGTCGCGCCAAGAGCAACGCCCCCGACTGTGATTGCTGCACCGACGGGCGGGAAGGCCATGCCAAGCGGCGCAAGCAGCAATAAACCGTAAGAGGCAATCTTCAACCAACTGATCACCTTGTCTTTGGTATGGTCGCTATTGAGTACGAATCGCTGATCGGACGCAGCTTTGGCTGCTTTCTCTGTACGGTATTGGAGTTCTTCAAAGGGATTGCCCTTGATCACTTCCCCATCGAATACAATGCCTTCCTTCCAGAAACGTAGCTCTTCCTGGGTTTCTTCCGATATCCGGTTGTTCAACCTGTCAGTCATTAAATCAATCAACTTGTCTACGCCCAGAGACACGCCCCCAAGCGATCCTGCAACGGGGCCTACAGAGACACGGTCTTCCGGCCGGAACTGGATTTTAAGTGCATCTGCCTTTTGAGGGTCTTTCAGTTGTTCCCCCAGCCATCGATGCATTGCTTCAACCGAGTCAAAGCCCTGGAGGGGAGGCATTTGGCCGGGGATATATAAAAGTGTTCTTTGTGTGGTTTTGTCGCGAGAGTAGAACATTCTCGATGCGTAACCGTTGAACGTGAGGAATTTGGTTTCCAGGTCCGGGTCGCTTTTATAAGGCCGCACCAAATCCTCGGGCGTCGTACTCAGATAGGCTTTATCCGGGGATACGCCTGCGGCGCGCATGGCAATTTGCCTGTCATGTTCTGTCAATGATTTGTTGTGATGTTGAATGTGCGCACCCAATAAGTAGGTGACGGTCGCGGTGTTGATATATTCACGGCGTGTTTTACCCGTCCAGTAACTGTTCAAATAGTCGTCGTACGGCTTTTTGTAGGCGTGGTCCCAGACCATTTTTTTAAATTCTTCAGGATCTATTGGGACGTAGTTGCTGGCGTCGTAGGTGTTGGGGGCGCCAGGATTAGGCTCTATGTAAATCCCGTGAGTCCATTTGTTATAGGTGAAGTTTTCCGGAGTTGGGTAGGTCCCATCCGCACTTGCGGTATCGGTATGCCTCGACTTTTTGTCGATCTCGATCGGAGGCGGGCCACCAAGGTATTCACTGCTGGAGTCCGGGCCACTGAAAAACGGAAGGTGAATGTCCTGGACATTGAGCCGTGCTGCTTCGGTTAACGATATTTTTTGCGTGATGACGCCTTTATTAGGTTCCTTATCATTTTTGTGATTAAAAGCGATAGTGACCAAGTAAGTATGATCGGGATCAATGTTGGTGATTCCGAATTTTTCCGCGATATGCGCTTTTACCTGCTCTGAGGTGATCTCGTTATCCGACTTGATCGGTGTGTAGCTTCTGGCCAGGTTATCCAGTCGTACATTGCGTTTTACCGGTTCTTGAAAGTAGGCTGCTGAGGCCCACTCTGGCTGGAGAGTGGCCTTTGTTTGTGTCGGTGGGTTGGGGAGGCTCGACGGGTTATAGAGCGTATTCGGTGTTTTTGCGTTGCCTCCCTCGTTTGCATGCCCGGCTGCTTGAGGCGTAGGCATGTGTGGAAGGGTAGATGTTGTCGACGTAATAGGCATACAGACCTCTCGGGGTAGGGATAGAGATCTTCCTTGAACGAATTGACGCCCACTTTGAGTGACATGACCTTGGACTATGGTTCCACTGAGGTGTGGGATGCTGGGGCTGATTGCGTAGGGATACGTGTATCTACTCAAGCCTTTCGAGCATGGGTTGCTGCTTGTGCAACCGGGTCCTGCGTGCTGGTGACCGAATATGTCGCAGTGCAGCAAGCACCAGGCTTCTTACACTCGTTAAGCTGCGCAACGGATGTGCTCTGTGCCGGGAGTCTGACCTGCCCGTCGTACCGTCGCCCGGTGCGGTGTGCATCTCATGGAAGTTGTATGTGACCTGAATGTCTTGTCCAGCTTCACCCACCTGTCACTTCGATTTGCCAGGGTGCTTCTATCCTTACCCTCGAACCGGAGTCGACAAGTGAATAACACGCGACGCTTTCATCAATAACAAGCCCAAGCGGAGTACCACAGATGGCGTTCTTCACCGCAGCCAGCAAGGCCGACTTCCAGCATCAACTGCAAGCAGCACTGGCGCAGCACATCAGTGAACAGGCACTGCCACAAGTGGCGCTGTTCGCTGAACAATTCTTCGGCATCATTTCTCTGGACGAACTGACCCAGCGTCGCCTTTCCGACCTGGCCGGTTGCACCCTATCTGCGTGGCGCCTGCTTGAGCGCTTTGATCACACCCAGCCGCAAGTGCGGGTCTACAACCCCGATTACGAACGTCATGGCTGGCAGTCGACCCATACCGCGGTCGAAGTGCTGCACCATGACCTGCCGTTCCTGGTGGACTCGGTCCGCACCGAGCTCAACCGCCGTGGCTACAGCATCCATACCCTGCAGACCACCGTGCTCAGCGTGCGTCGTGGTGGCAAGGGTGAACTGCTGGAGATCCTGCCAAAAGGCACCCAGGGCGAGGGCATCCAGCAAGAATCGCTGATGTACCTGGAAATCGACCGTTGCGCCAATGCCGCCGAACTGAGCGTGCTGAGCAAAGAGCTCGAGCAGGTATTGGGCGAAGTGCGCGTGGCCGTGGCCGATTTCGAACCGATGAAAGCCAAGGTCCAGGACCTGCTGGCCGGTATCGACGCCAGCCCGTTCGCTATCGACGGCGAAGAGAAAGCCGAGATCAAGAGCTTCCTGGAATGGTTGGTGAACAACCATTTCACCTTCCTCGGTTATGAAGAGTTCGTGGTACGTGACGAGGCGGGCGGCGGTCATATCAAATATGACGCCGATTCGTTCCTCGGCCTGACCAAATTGCTGCGCGCCGGCCTCACCGCCGATGACCTGCGCATCGAAGACTACGCCGTGGCTTACCTGAACGAACCGACCGTGCTGTCGTTCGCCAAGGCCGCCCACCCAAGCCGCGTGCATCGCCCGGCTTACCCGGATTACGTGTCGATCCGCCAGCTCGACGCCGACGGCAAGGTTGTCAAGGAATGCCGCTTCATGGGCCTGTACACCTCGTCGGTGTATGGCGAAAGCGTGCGAGTGATTCCGTACATCCGCCGCAAGGTCGCGGAAATCGAACGCCGTTCGGGTTTCCAGGCCAAGGCTCACTTGGGCAAGGAACTGGCCCAGGTAGTTGAAGTGCTGCCCCGCGACGACCTGTTCCAGACCCCGGTCGACGAGCTGTTCAGCACCGTGATGTCCATCGTGCAGATCCAGGAACGCAACAAGATCCGCGTGTTCCTGCGCAAAGACCCATACGGTCGTTTCTGCTACTGCCTGGCCTACGTGCCGCGCGACATCTATTCCACCGAAGTGCGCCAGAAGATCCAGCAGGTGCTGATGGATCGCCTGAAAGCCTCGGACTGCGAGTTCTGGACCTTCTTCTCCGAGTCCGTGCTGGCCCGCGTGCAATTGATCCTGCGTGTAGACCCGAAGAACCGCATCGACATCGACCCGCTGCAACTGGAAAAAGAAGTGGTGCAGGCCTGCCGCAGCTGGCAGGACGACTACTCCAGCCTGGTGGTGGAAAGCTTGGGCGAAGCCCACGGCACCAACGTGCTGGCCGACTTCCCGAAAGGCTTCCCGGCCGGTTACCGCGAGCGCTTTGCTGCGCACTCGGCCGTGGTCGACATGCAACACCTGCTCAGCCTTACCGAAGCCAACCCGCTGGTGATGAGCTTCTACCAACCGCTGGGCCAGGTTTCCGGCCAGCGTGAGCTGCATTGCAAGCTGTACCACGCCGACACCCCGCTGGCGTTGTCCGACGTGCTGCCGATCCTGGAAAACCTCGGTCTGCGCGTGCTGGGCGAGTTCCCGTACCGTCTGCGCCATGCCAATGGCCGTGAGTTCTGGATTCACGATTTTGCGTTCATCGCCGCCGAAGGCGTGAACCTGGACATCCAGCAACTCAACGACACCCTGCAGGACGCGTTCGTGCACATCGTGCATGGCGACGCCGAAAACGATGCGTTCAACCGCCTGGTACTGACCGCCGGCCTGCCGTGGCGCGACGTGGCGCTGTTGCGTGCCTACGCCCGTTACCTGAAGCAGATCCGCCTGGGCTTCGACCTGGGTTACATCGCCAGCACCCTGAACAACCACACCGACATCGCCCGCGAGTTGACCCGGTTGTTCAAGACCCGCTTCTACCTGGCGCGCAAGCTCACTGCCGAAGACCTGGACGATAAGCAGCAACGCCTGGAACAAGCGATCCTCAGCGCTCTGGACGACGTTCAGGTGCTGAACGAAGACCGCATCCTGCGTCGCTACCTGGACCTGATCAAGGCCACCCTGCGTACCAACTTCTACCAGACCGACGCCAACGGCCAGAACAAGTCGTACTTCAGCTTCAAGTTCGACCCGCGTGCCATCCCCGAGCTGCCGAAACCGGTGCCGAAGTTCGAAATCTTCGTGTATTCGCCGCGTGTCGAAGGCGTGCACCTGCGCTTCGGCAACGTCGCTCGCGGCGGCCTGCGCTGGTCCGACCGTGAAGAAGACTTCCGTACCGAAGTGCTCGGCCTGGTAAAAGCCCAGCAAGTGAAGAACTCGGTCATCGTGCCGGTGGGTGCGAAAGGCGGCTTCCTGCCGCGTCGCCTGCCACTGGGCGGCAGCCGTGACGAGATCGCGGCCGAGGGCATCGCCTGCTACCGCATCTTCATTTCCGGCTTGCTGGACATTACCGACAACCTGAAAGAGGGCAACGTGGTGCCGCCGGCCAACGTCGTGCGTCATGACGATGATGACCCGTACCTGGTGGTCGCTGCGGATAAAGGCACCGCGACCTTCTCCGACATCGCCAACGGCATCGCCATCGACTACGGCTTCTGGTTGGGCGACGCGTTCGCCTCCGGTGGTTCCGCCGGTTACGACCACAAGAAGATGGGTATCACCGCCAAAGGCGCGTGGGTGGGTGTGCAGCGTCACTTCCGTGAGCGCGGTATCAACGTGCAGGAAGACAGCATCACCGTGGTAGGCGTGGGCGACATGGCCGGCGACGTATTCGGTAACGGCTTGTTGATGTCCGACAAGCTGCAACTGGTCGCGGCGTTCAACCACCTGCATATCTTCATCGATCCGAACCCGGACCCGGCCACCAGCTTCGTCGAGCGCAAGCGCATGTTCGAACTGCCGCGCTCGGCCTGGTCCGACTACGACACCAGCATCATGTCCGAAGGTGGCGGCATCTTCTCGCGTAGCGCGAAGAGCGTCGCGATCTCGCCCCAGATGAAAGAGCGTTTTGACATTCAGGCCGACAAGCTGACCCCGACCGAATTGCTGAACGCCCTGCTCAAGGCACCCGTGGACTTGCTGTGGAACGGCGGTATCGGTACCTACGTCAAGGCCAGCACTGAAAGCCACGCTGATGTGGGCGACAAGGCCAACGACGCTTTGCGCGTCAACGGCAACGAGCTGCGCTGCAAGGTGGTGGGCGAGGGCGGTAACCTGGGCATGACCCAGCTGGGTCGCGTCGAGTTCGGCCTCAACGGCGGCGGTTCCAACACCGACTTCATCGACAACGCCGGTGGCGTGGACTGCTCCGACCACGAAGTGAACATCAAGATCCTGCTCAACGAAGTGGTGCAGGCCGGTGACATGACCGACAAGCAACGCAATCAGTTGCTGGCGAGCATGACCGACGAAGTCGGCAACCTGGTGTTGGGCAACAACTACAAGCAGACCCAGGCCCTGTCCCTGGCCGCGCGTCGTGCCTACGAGCGTGCAGCCGAGTACAAGCGTCTGATGAACGACCTTGAAGGCCGTGGCAAGCTGGATCGAGCCATCGAGTACCTGCCGACCGAGGAGCAGCTCAACGAACGCCTCGGCGCTGGGAAGGGCCTGACCCGTCCGGAACTGTCGGTGCTGATCTCGTACAGCAAGATCGACCTCAAGGAAGCGTTGCTCAAGTCCCTGGTACCGGATGACGACTACCTGACCCGTGACATGGAAACCGCGTTCCCGCCGAGCCTGGTCGCCAAGTTCGGCGAAGCCATGCGTCGTCACCGTCTGAAACGCGAGATCGTCAGCACCCAGATCGCCAACGACCTGGTCAACCACATGGGTATCACCTTCGTTCAACGACTCAAGGAGTCGACCGGCATGAGCCCGGCGAACGTGGCCGGTGCCTACGTGATCGTGCGTGACATCTTCCACCTCCCGCACTGGTTCCGTCAGATCGAAGCCCTGGACCACCAGGTATCCGCTGACGTGCAACTGGAACTGATGGACGAGCTGATGCGCCTGGGCCGTCGCGCCACGCGCTGGTTCCTGCGCAGCCGTCGCAACGAGCAGGACGCCGGGCGTGACACCGCACACTTCGGTCCGCACCTGGCGGCGTTGGGTCTCAAGCTCGACGAACTGCTGGAAGGCCCGACCCGTGAAGGTTGGCAGACCCGCTACCAGGCTTACACCGAAGCCGGCGTTCCGGAGTTGTTGGCACGCATGGTTGCAGGCACTACCCACCTGTACACCTTGCTGCCGATCATCGAAGCCGCCGACGTGACCGGACATGACGCCGCCGAAGTGGCCAAGGCCTACTTCGCCGTCGGCAGTGCCCTGGACCTGCCGTGGTACCTGCAGCAGATCAGCGATCTGCCGGTGGCCAACAACTGGCAGGCCCAGGCTCGTGAAGCGTTCCGTGATGACGTGGACTGGCAGCAACGCGCGATCACCATCTCTGTCCTGCAAATGGCCGACGCGCCACAAGACATGGAAGCACGCGTGGCCCTGTGGCTTGAGCAGCACAAGGACATGGCCGATCGTTGGGTAGCGATGATGGTGGAAATTCGTGCTGCGGTCGGTACGGACTACGCCATGTATGCCGTGGCCAACCGCGAGCTGTTGGACCTGGCGTTGAGCGGTCAGTCGGTGCTTTAAACCATTGATCCGTCGTTGAAAACAAAAATCCCCGCATGGAATGATGCGGGGATTTTTTATGGGGCGTCAGTCGTAGAGCCTGCCCAGAAGAATCAAGGGTGACATCGATTTGAACACTCTGGGAATGGCTGCCTGCAGGCTGTTCGCTATTGCTTTCGACGCTAAATGCTGTTGTGACGTCATCTGATGCCAAATGGCGTCCATATCCTTCTCCAGTATTGTCGCGGCCGCGTAGTCGGTCATTTTGGACAGAGCCATATCCAGCAATGCATAGGCCTTGGCGAAGTCTTTCTCAAGCCCATAGGTGCGCGGTGCTGAGGGATGTCTCTGTGCAAAGTTGGACATCCCTTCGCCGCTCCTCGGCATGCTCGCCAGTGCATACCCATATTCCAGTAACGCGTCCATTTGTCCGGCACCTGCGAGTTGGATCAATCGCTGCTGTTTTTCCGGAACACTGGCGGTGGAATCTCTCGAAAAAATACGCTCCGCCAGTGCTTCCAGATTTCCTCCGTCAGCTGCTTTCTGCAAGAGTTCTTCAATCAGCGCATTGCGTTCCACGGCGTTGGGAATCAATCCCGGCGTCTTGCGGTACGCTTGGGCCAGTTGGAATTCTGCTGCGTGATCCCCCTTGGAGACAGCCATGTTCAGCCAGCTGACATTATTGGTGAGGGTGTACAGCAGTCCCATCGCCTGAGTGTCACCGGCGTTGGCCTTTGGCTGGAGCAGTTCATTCGCCTTGTGGAGGGAGTCGGTATCACCCAGGCGCATCAGGGAAGGAATGTGATGTTGTGCGGCTGCCGATCCGAGCCATTTACGGGTCTCGTCGGAGGGCGCGTAAAATCTACCGTCACGGCGTGTGACGCAGGTTGCCATTGCGTATTGGGCCTCAACGTTGCCTTGCGCGGCCGCGATCGTCAGGCATTGCTCGGCCTCGTGGTAACTCTCAAGAGAGAACAGTTCAAAGCCGATCCTGGTTGCAGTCTCATTCAGTTGTCCAAGTGCCCTGTTGGTCGTTTCGTCCAATAGGTCCTTCCGTGCGTTCAGCTGAGTGAGTAATGAGTACAGCGCCGGGAGTGTTTGGGAGTCTGTATACATGATGATGACCTGTGATTAGGCACTCGATTTGTGCAGGCACAGGTTGTGGGACCGCCCCGGATCAGGAGAGGTACATACCTAGGGGCTGGAGGTCAGTTGTCAGCGATTGAGTCGCTTGTCCAAATGATTCAGGTGTTCGGTCATCAGGTTCACTGCGCGGGTAACATCATGCTGCTCAATCGCGTCGACAATCGCCCCATGCTCCTGCCATGCGCAATAGGTGCAGGCTTGTGTTTCATATTGAGCAATCGCCAGCGATGTCAACGGCACCAAGCTGTTGAGGAAGTTTGTCAGCGGTGCGTTACCCGCAATTTTCGCTAATTGCAGGTGAAACTCCCCGGACATTCTAATTGCCGGCCCACGCTGATCTCGTTCAATGTATTCGCGTTCTCTGGTAATCAGCTCGCGCAGTTGGCGTACCCGGGCGGGTGTGGACTGGGCGCACGCCAGTTGCACCACCGTGATTTCCGTCATCCGTCGCGCTTCCAGAATCTGCCGCGTTTGCTGGGTATCCGGCGCGGCCACCTGGGCGCGCTGGTTGGGGCGCAGGATGATCACTTGCTGATGGGAAAGCTTGGCCAGTACCCGGCGGATCACGCTGCGGCTTACGCCAAAGATTTCGCCCAGGCCTTCTTCGGTAAAACGGCTGGCCGGTGCGATGCGTTGTTCGAGGATGGCGTCGAACAGGCGTGGGTAGATGTCATCCACCGATGGCTTTTTACCCGGCACCAGACGCAGGGCAGGGAGGATGGGGTCGTGTTGCAGCGCGTGAGCGGTCATGGCCTGTCTCCTGAAGTCAGCTGCCCAGATGGTCGTCCGGGATGTTCAAGCGGATGCCCATGCGCAGGCCTTCCTGGAGGATGTGCCGACGCATCTCGGCGCTGGCCAGCGCGCTGTTCTTGTTGCGGATGGCGCGGACCACGGCTTCGTTTTCTTGCAAGCGCTCCGCCAGGTGCTCTGGGGAGTTGCGCAGCACCTGGGCGCTTTGCTTGAGGGCGTTGCTGGTCTGTTGCACCACGTTCTGGAAGATCGGGTTGGAGGTCAACGCGAACAGCTCTTCGTGAAAACCGATGTAGGCGTTCATGCCCGCTTCGGCATCTTCGGCGTCGAGAGCTTCGCGCATGTCCATGAGGGTGAGGCGCAGTTGGCCGACTTCCTTGCTGCTGATGGACTGGGCCACCAGACCGACGATGAAGGGTTCAAGGGTGTAGCGTAGTTGCAGGATGTCTTCGAGGCTGGCGTCGGCGACGGCGTCGCTCGATTGCGGCTCGTTGACGCTGGTTTCCAGCACCACCACGCCTCTGCCGGGCATGGAGCGCACCAGGCCGAGGGTTTCCAGCACGATCACCGCTTCGCGCAGGCTCGGGCGGCTGATGCCCATCTGTTCAGCCAGTTCTCGTTGGCCGGGCAGCATTTCACCCTGGCGCCACTGGCCACGCGCCAGAGCGGCGCGCAGTTTTTCTACCACTGAATTGACGACGGTTGAGGTGCTGATCACGTCTACCTCTCCTTGATGTGGCGAATACGTTAGTTAATCCAGCGACAAACCCTTGTGGGAGCTGGCTTGCCTGCGATGACCGACTGTCAGCCGACATCATCTATTGGATGATCCATCGCCATCGCAGGCAAGCCAGCTCCCACATTGATGCGTGTTGCCTTCAGGAAAGCATCAGAACTCCTGATGCGCCGGCAACGCCGGTTTCTTGGCCTGAAAGGTATAACCTTGCTGGCCGTCGAGCACCTTGTTGGCCCGCTGGATATCGATGTCTTTTTCCCAGCGGGCGATGGCCACGGTGGCGACGCAGTTGCCGATCAGGTTAGTCAGTGCGCGCCCGATGCCCATGAACCAATCCACCGCCAACACCAGCACCAGGCCGACGACCGGAATCGCCGGGATCGCAGTGAGGGTTGCCGCCAGAATCACCAACGCCGAGCCGGGTATGCCGTGGGCACCCTTGGAGGTGATCAGCGATACCAGCAGGATGGTCAGCAGGTCGGTCATCGACAACGGTGTGCCGGTGGCATTGGCGATAAACACGATGGCCAGTGTCAGGTAGATGGAGAAACCGTCGAGGTTGAATGAATAGCCCGTCGGAATCACCAGGCCCACGGTGGAGCTGCCGATACCCAGGTGTTCGAGTTTGCGCATGATCTGTGGCAACACGGCGTCGGAGGAGGCGGTGCCCATCACGATCAGCAGTTCTTCGCGCAGGTATTTGAGCAACGGCAGCATGCGCAGGCCGGACAGGCGCATCACCAGGCCGAGGATCAGTGCGACGAACGCGAAGCAGGTCAGGTAGAACAGGCCCACCAGGCTGCCCAGGTGTTGCAGGGAGTCCAGGCCATAGGTGCTGGTGGTGAACGCGATTGCACCGAACACGCCGATGGGCGCCAGGCGCACGATCATGCCCATGATGCGAAACACGATATGGCTCAATTCGTTGATCAGCCGCGAAATCCCCGACGCCGACTCACCCACCAGGTTCAACGCGCTGCCGAACAGCACCGAGAACAGCAGCACTTGCAGCACGTTATTGTCGGCAAACGCGCCGATCACCGAGTTGGGGATCAGGTCCATCAGGAACTGGCTGGTGCCGCGGATGTGCTGGCCCTTGTCGGCCAGTTCATTCAGGCCTGCGGACGATAATTGCTCCAGGTGGATATTGGCGCCTTGGCCGATACCGGTGCTGAAGGCCATCACCAGGCCGATCACCAGGGCGACGGTGGTGAGCACTTCAAAGTAGATCACCGACTTGAGACCGATGCGCCCGACTTTCTTCAAGTCGCCGGCGCCGGAGATGCCGCTGACCACGACGCAAAACACGATCAGGCCGATCAGCATCTTGATCAGCTTGATAAAGCCGTCACCCAGGGGTTTGAGTTGCGAGGAGAATTCGGGAAGGGCCAAGCCGCACACGATGCCTAAGATCAGGCCGATCACGACTTGCAGGAAAATCGAACGCGAGCACCATCTGAACATGGGAAGGATCTCTATTCGGTGCCCTGGTGATTCCAGGGCTTAATTGTTGTGGTCATACCGGTAAGTCCAGTGCGGGGCCAGTCTACGCCGGGTTTTTTTGAAACTACAAGTAAATATTCGTCGGTTGACAGGTCCCGGTCTGACCAGTTGGTCGGTGAAGGTGATGCTTGAGCGGTTGGCGGGGGTAAAATTTTTTCGCTTATCATCCCGGGCCAAGCGTATGAGGTGATGGATGGAAATATCAGGACTGACCCCCGACGAATCCGGGCAAATGCACTGCACCTGGCGCACGGCCGCGCCGCAATACCCGCCTTATCACGATCATGAGTGGGGCGTGCCGGTAGCAGACGACGTGCAGTTGTTCGAAAAAATCTGCCTGGAAGGCTTTCAGGCGGGGCTGGCGTGGATCACCATCCTGCGCAAGCGCGAGGCGTTTCGGGCAGCGTTCGAGGGGTTCGATTTTCGCCGGCTGGCGCAGTATGGCGAGGCCGATATCGAGCGTCTGATGAATGATCCGGGCATCGTGCGCAACCGGGCCAAGATCGTCTCGGTCATCAACAATGCACGGCGTGCCTGCGAGCTGGTGGACGAAACCGGCTCATTGGCGCACTGGATGTGGGCGTTCGAGCCGGGTGAGGAAGAACGCCCGGCGGTGGTGGACCTGGCCTACTGGTCCGCCAACCCCACCTCGCCGGCATCGGTACGCCTGTCCAGGGCCTTGAAGAAACGCGGCTGGACGTACGTGGGGCCGACCACGATGTACGCGTTGATGCAGGCCATGGGCATGGTCAATGACCACCTCGAAGGTTGTGCCTGCCGCCAACGGATCGAGGACCTGCGCCGCGCCTTCAAGCGCCCATGACTGATCGGAGGAGTGTCACCTGGGGGCCGGATTATTTGGGCAAGGGCGTGAGCACGTCGGCCTTGTCATCCAGCACCATCACCACCAGCAGCTTGGCCGGCTTCGTCTGGCTGGCGTTGCTGGATTCGAAGTGCCGCGAACCGGCGGGTTCGTAGAAGGTCTCGCCGGCCTTGTAGGTCACGGCCTTTTCGTCGTTGACCCGTGAGGTGATTTCACCTTCCAGCACATAGGCCACGGCGGTGCCCGTGTGGCTGTGGGGCACGGTCGCCTGGCCGGGGGCGTAGCTCACGGTGAGCATGATGGTTTTCTTGCCGGGCACGTTGACCAGGGCGTGCTCTTGCAGCACCTTGATCGATTCCTGGTTGTACACCGGCTCATGGGCGAAGGCGCCGAACGAAGCGAGTATCAGGGAAGCTGTGATCAGTCGTTTCATGATGAGGTTTCCGAGTGATTCGAGACGCTTTCACCCTACGCCCAGGACGGCGGGTGACCAATGACCAATCCTGCGCAAGGCCGGGAGACCAATCGGTCAATGATCGAAGTCCAGGCGTGTAGCCAGGCACTGGCGGGTCAGTTCGATAAAGCCTTGCAGCGCCGGCAGCTCAAAGTGCGCGCGCAGTTCTTCGGCGCTGGCCCAGCGCCCGTTGACGGACCACAGGTCGGGGTCCACCGGGCTGCGGTGCACGGCATACTCCAGGCAGCCCGGCGCGCTGCGCACCGCCAGGGCAATCTTTTGCAGATGCTCGCCGAGCTCGGACGAACGCCCGGCGGCGGCACGAACGTGAACGGTGTTGAAGGCACTGGCAGGCATGGCGATGGTCTCCGGGGCGGGGTCAGTGCACAGGCTAGGGGCTGATCGCGCCGGGACCAATGACCAATTCGCCGGAAAGTCCGTCAGCCAATTTGCTGGAGGATGTCGCGCACCTTGTCCAGGGCCGGGTCGATGTCGAGGGTTTCGATGGCGCCAAAGCCGATGATCAGTCCCGGGCGAACCGGTGTCTCGTGGAAGAACACGTCCAGCGGGTACAGCCCCACCTCCACCTGGCGCGCCAGCCCGATCAGCAGGGGAATGTTCACCGTCACCTTGCACAGCGCCGCCATATGGAACCCGGCCACGGTCGGCACCGCTTCGAACCACGGTGACAGGTCGCCCGCCAGGCGCTGCAGAATGCGCTCGCGGCGCCCTGCGTACACGTTGTGGCAGCGGCGGATGTGCTTGAGCAGGTAACCCTCGCTGATGAACTTGGCCAGCGCCCATTGCGGCAGGGTGGAGCTGTGCTGGTCGGTCAATTGTTTGGCCTTGACGACCGCACCAAGCAGCACCGGTGGCAGCACCAGATAGCCCAGGCGCAATTCGGGCAGCAGGGTCTTCGAGAAAGTGCCGACATAGGTCACCACGCCCCGGGTATCCATGCTTTGCAGCGAGTCGGTGGGGCGACCTTCGTAGCGGAATTCGCTGTCGTAGTCGTCTTCGATCACGATCGCGCCCAGCTCGAACGCACGTGCCAGCAGCGCTTCACGGCGCGGCAGGCTCATGGGCATGCCGAGGGGGAACTGGTGTGAAGGCGTGACGTAGATCAGGCGTGTGCCGTCGGGAATCAGTTCGACTCGGATACCTTCTGCGTCCACCGGCACGCCCTGCACATGGGCGCCCATCGCCGTGAACAGCTGGCGCGCGGGGCTGTAGCCGGGGTCTTCCATGGCGACGGTGCAGCCCGGTTCCAGCACCACGCGGGCGAGCAGGTCCAGGGCCTGCTGCGCGCCATTGGTGACCACGATGTCGCTGTCGCGGCATTTGACCCCGCGCGAAAACGCGATGTGCCCGGCGATGGCATCGCGCAACACCGGCAGCCCCTCGGGCTGGCTGTAGAAACCGCTGTTCTGGGCGATCCGGCGCAAGGCGTCCTGGGTGCAGCGCCGCCATTCATCCTGGGGGAACTGGGTGCGGGTGGTGGCGCCACCGATGAATTCGTAGCGCAGGGTGCTGTCGCGGGTGGGATGACGCATGGGCGAGGGCAACGATGCCCATCGGGCCAGGCTGGTGGCGCAGGCCAGTTCGGTGGCAATCGGCAGGTGGTTGCTCTGGGGCGTGCGGGCGCTGACAAAGGTGCCGCGGCCCGTCTGGCCTACCAGCAAACCCTCGT
The DNA here is from genome assembly GCF_054071795.1 of Pseudomonas sp. SDO5271_S396. Lineage (NCBI taxonomy): Bacteria > Pseudomonadati > Pseudomonadota > Gammaproteobacteria > Pseudomonadales > Pseudomonadaceae > Pseudomonas > Pseudomonas sp. SDO5271_S396. The sequence goes on along the minus strand of NZ_JBSVWB010000043.1, from coordinate 28,408 downwards.
AGGTCAGGGTCGCGTAGGTGTCGGAGACGGTCTTGCGGGACACGCCCAATTGTTCCGCCAGCAAGCGGCTCGGCGGCAGTTGCGCGCCGGCGGCCAGGCGCCCGGAACTGATCGCTTCGCGCAGTTGCCGGTAAAGCTGATCGGCCAAATCCTTTCGCCCGTTGATCACGACGTGCAGTTCCATGTTTCACCCTGTGGCATTCAAACTGCGACCAGATTACTCGCAATAACCCAGTCAGGAAAACGCCCAAAACGGCCTCCTCAAAAACCGCCGGATTGGCTATAGGGCTTATTCCACGTGGGCTTTAGGCTGGCTTGTCATCGAACCGATATCAGAGACCACTCCCATGGAACCGCGCCTGGATTACTACGCCGCCTCACCGCAAGCGCTCAAGGGCATGCTGATGCTGGAAGCGAACACCTTTGGCCTGTCGATCGAAAAGCCGTTGCTGGAATTGATCAAGATCCGCGTCTCGCAGCTCAACCACTGCGGGTTCTGCACCGACATGCATTCGATGGCAGCGCGTCAACGGGGCGAAAGCGAGCGCCGTCTGTTTGCCTTGTGCGTCTGGCGCGATTCGCCGTTTTTCTCGGCGCGGGAGAAGGCCGCTTTGGCCTGGAGCGAGTCGGTAGCATCGCTGCCGACCTCGGGGGTGCCGGATGAACTGTTCGCGGCGGTGCGCCTGGAGTTCAGCGAGCAGGAACTGGTGGACCTGACCATGGCGGTGTCCAGCATCAGTGGCTGGAACCGCCTGGCGGTGAGCTTTCGGCAGCAGCCGCCGAACGCCTGATCAGGACAGGAAGCCGCCGTCCACGTTCAGCGACACGCCGGTGGTGTAGCTGGACGCATCGCTGGCCAGGAACAGCACCGCACCGGCCATCTCGCTCGGCTCGGCCACGCGCTTGAGCGGGATCTGTGCCAGGGCCATTTTCAGGATCGAATCGTTCTTCACCAGGGCCGAAGCGAACTTGGTGTCGGTAAGGCCCGGCAGCAGGGCGTTGCAACGGATGCCGAAGGCCGCGCACTCCTTGGCGAACACCTTGGTCATGTTGATCACGGCGGCCTTGGTCACCGAATAGATGCCCTGGAACACGCCCGGGGAAATCCCGTTGATCGACGCAACGTTGATGATGCTGCCGCCGCCGTTCTCGCGCATCAGCTTGCCGGCTTCCACCGACATGAAGAAGTAACCGCGGATATTCACATCCACGGTTTTCTGGAAGGCGCCGAGGTCGGTGTCCAGCACGTTGCAGAACTGCGGGTTGGTGGCGGCGTTGTTGACCAGGATGTCCAGGCGGCCGAACTGCTCGCGAATCCCGGCGAACACCTGGGTGATCTGCTCCATCTCACCAATATGACAAGCCACGGCCGTGGCCTTGCCGCCGTCGGCGATAATCGCATCAGCCACGTGCTGGCAGCCTTCCAGCTTGCGGCTGGAGACGATCACATGGGCGCCTTGCTGGGCGAGCAGTTTGGCGATGGCCTCGCCGATACCCCGGCTGGCGCCGGACACAAACGCGATCTTGCCGTCGAGGTCGAACAGGTTGGTCTTGGACATGGAGGGTTCCTTGTTCTTGTAGTCAGAGGGCTGATTTACCGATGACGGCCAGGCTCATCTGCTCCAGCAGCTTGTTCATGTGGATGAACTGCGCAAAGCGTTTGTCCTGGGTCTGGCCGTGGAAGAAGCGGTAGTAGATCTGTTGCACGATGCCGGCCAGGCGGAACAGGCCGTAGGTGTAGTAGAAGTCGAAGTTATCGATGCGAATACCCGCGCGTTCGGCGTAATAGTCCACGAACTGGCGACGGGTGAGCATGCCGGGGGCATTGCTCGGTTGGCGGCGCATCAATTGGACGGGCGCCGGGTCGGCCGCTTCGATCCAGTAGGCGAGGGTGTTGCCCAAGTCCATCAGCGGGTCGCCCAGGGTGGTCAGCTCCCAGTCCAGCACGCCGATGATCTGCATCGGGTTGTGTGGATCGAGGATCACGTTGTCGAAGCGGTAGTCGTTGTGCACGATGCTCGACGTGGGATGGTCGGCGGGCATCTTGTCATTGAGCCAGGCACGCACGGCTTCCCAGCGTGGGGCGTCGGGAGTCAGGGCTTTCTCGTAGCGGTCGCTCCAGCCACGGATCTGACGTTCCACATAGCCTTCTGGCTTGCCCAGGTCGGCCAGGCCGCAGGCGCTGTAGTCCACCTGGTGCAATTCGACGAATTTGTCGATGAAGCTTTTGCACAGCGCCTCGGTTCGAGTGGCGTCCAGGCCCAGTTCGGCGGGCAAGTCGGAGCGCAGGATAATGCCGTTGACCCGCTCCATCACATAGAACTCGGCGCCGATCACCGAATCATCGGTGCAATGCACGTAGGCCTTGGGGCAGTACGGGAAGCCATCTTTCAGTTGGTTGAGAATGCGGTATTCGCGGCCCATGTCGTGGGCGGACTTGGCCTTGTGGCCAAAGGGCGGGCGACGCAGGACGAATTCCTGGCCCGGGTATTCCAGCAGGTAGGTCAGGTTCGACGCGCCGCCGGGGAACTGGCTGATGGTCGGTGTGCCATGCAGGCCCGGAATATGTGCCTTGAGGTAGGGATCGATCAGGCTGGCATCAAGTTCTTCGCCTGGGCGAATCTGGGTCGATTGGTCGTTAAGCGCCATGCTTATCCCTTCTGCTTATTCTAAAGGCCTCGGACTATTTCCTAATCTAATGCGCGCAGCCGCCCAGCGACAAGGTCGGGGCGGCTTAATAGGTTAGCGTGTTGGATGATAATCAGCGTGCCTGATCGGTCATTTTTCGGGTGGGGGCAGGGCGACCGGCGTGAGTACGGGGCGGCCGGCAAAGTACTCCACCAGGTTGTCGGCCACCCGTTGCACGGTATCGTGAGCGGCTTCCGGCGACAGACCGGCCACATGGGAAGTGAGCACGGTATTGCTCAGGCGCTTGAGCGCATCGGGCACCTTGGGTTCGTCGTCGAACACGTCCAGCGCCGCGCCGCCGATACGCCGCTGTTCAAGGGCTGCCACCAGGTCGTCGGTGACCACCACGCTGCCACGGCCGATATTCACCAGGTAGCCATTCGGCCCCAGCGCGTCCAGCGCGTGGCGGTCGATCAGGTGCCGAGTGCTGGGGCCACCGGGCGTGGCCAGGATCAGGAAGTCCGAATTGCGTGCCAGCTCCACGGCGGTGGCGCAGTAGGTGTAGTCCACGTCATCACGGGGTTGGCGATTGTGATAGCTCACTTCCATGCCGAAGCCCAGGGACGCGCGCCTGGCGATCTCCAGGCCCACGGCCCCCAGCCCGAGGATGCCTAGCTGCTTGCCGCCCAGGGACGGGCGCATCACCTTGGGCCACTCGCTGCGGCGTACCGCTGCGTCCGTCTGGGGAATGCCGCGTACCAGTGACAGCAGCAAGGCCATGGCGTGGTCGGCCACCGAAGGGGCATTGACCCCGGCACCGTTGGTGACCACGATCCCGCGATTGCTGGCGGCTTGCAGGTCCACATGCTCATAGCCGGCGCCGATCACGCAGATGATCTCCAGCAGCGGCAGGGCGGCGATTTCCTCGGCATACAGGCCCAGCGGACCACGGGTCAGCACAGCATTGATCTGCCCGCCGTGGGCCTTGATCGCCTGGGCGCGCTCCGCTGGCGTCGGCGCCAGAATCACATGAAAGTCGTTGCTCTCGATGATTTGCAGGTATTCGTTGATGGTTTCGACCAGAACCAGAACAGTGGTGGACATCGGAACGCTCTTCCTGAGGGGTTTGAGGGGCACAGGGGGATCAAGCGGGTTCGCTGGCTTTGCTGTCAAGGGTGTTGTCCGATTTCTTATCTGGCAGCAGGGTATTTCTCACTGCCTCCAGAAACTCGTCCGACAGATCATGGCCGCGAGTTGCACGCGCCAGGGTCAACGCGCCCACGATCATCGAGTAGTGGGCCAGCGCGGCCTGACGGTCTTCGCCTTCCAACTGCATGAATATCCCCACCGACTGCTCCACCCCGTGCAGGAAAGCGTGGTGCAGGGCGGTGTCCGCCGACTCATGACACATGTCCGGAGTGAACGCGGAGATCGGGCAACCGTCGCCCGGGTTGTCGCGGTGCGAGGCCGACAAGTACGGGCGCAGGATGGCCTCCCGAGCGGCCTGCGGGTCGTCACTGCGCTCGATTTTTTCCTGCCAGATCAGGTTCGATTGTTTGAAGGCCAGTTCGCAGGCTTCAGTGGCCAGGGCTTCCTTGGAGGCGAAGTGCCCGTAGAAGCCTCCATGGGTCAGGCCGGCGGCGGCCATCACGTCCGACAGGCTGATGCCATGCAGCCCGCGCTCACGGAACAGATGCGTGGCGGACTCGACGATGATTTCACGGTTGAGTTCGGCTTGTTTGCGGGAGACGCGAGGCATGGGCGGGCTCTCAGAATAAAGGGCGGATACCGCCTGGAAGCTACAGGAATGCGGGGAATTCTAAAATAGATTTGTACGGGAATTTATAACGCCTGCCCCCGAAAAATGCCTGCTCCGCACAACCGTTCCTCAGCTAAGTCTTTGCTTATTCAGGAGAATCCCGGACAATCGCGCCCCTTCTATGGTCGGGGCGCTGCCTGTCAGGTTTTTCTGACTCGTCCCGGCCGTGTAAATGCGGAGATCCGACCGGATGAATGATCAGGCCAATAGCGTCGACGAACGCTATGCAACGACACCTGCAACCCTCGCAAGCTGGAGCCGCCAGGACACCACCTGGATGCTCGGGCTGTTCGGTACGGCGATTGGCGCCGGTACTTTGTTTTTGCCCATCAATGCCGGCCTGGGTGGCTTCTGGCCGCTGCTGATCCTGGCGGTGCTGGCGTTCCCGATGACGTTCTTTGCCCACCGTGGCCTGACCCGTTTCGTCCTGTCCGGGCGTGAGGGTTCCGACATCACCGACGTGGTTGAAGAACACTTCGGCCTCAAGGCCGGTGCGGTGATCACCCTGCTGTACTTTTTTGCGATCTTTCCGATCCTGCTGATCTACAGCGTGGCGTTGACCAACACCGTCAGCAGCTTCATGGAGCACCAGTTGCACATCCTGCCGCCGCCCCGGGCGATCCTGTCGTTCGTGCTGATCCTCGGCCTGTTGGCGGTGGTGCGCTGCGGCGAGCAAGTGATCGTCAAGGCCATGAGCCTGATGGTGTATCCGTTCATCGTCGCGCTGCTGTTCCTTGCGGTGTACCTCATCCCGCACTGGAATGGCGGCATTCTCAGCACCGCCAGCGAGGTGCCGGCACCGTCGGCCTTGCTCAGCACCCTGTGGCTGGCGATTCCGGTGATGGTGTTCTCGTTCAACCATTCGCCGATCATTTCGGCTTTTGCGGTGGACCAGAAGCGTCAGTACGGCGCGCACGCAGACGAGCGCAGCTCGCAGATCCTGTCCCGCGCGCACGTGCTGATGGTGGTGATGGTGCTGTTCTTCGTGTTCAGCTGCGTGCTGACCCTGTCTCCGGCGCAACTGGCCGAAGCCAAGGCGCAGAACCTGTCGATCCTGTCGTACCTGGCCAACCACTTCAATAACCCGACCATCGCCTTTGCCGCGCCGTTGATTGCGTTCGTGGCGATTGCCAAGTCGTTCCTGGGTCACTACATCGGTGCCAGCGAAGGCCTCAAGGGCCTGGTGCTCAAAACCGGTCGCCGCCCGGCCGCCAAGACCCTGGATCGCTTGACCGCCGCCTTTATGCTGGTGGTGTGCTGGATTGTCGCCACGCTGAACCCGAGCATCCTCGGTATGATCGAGGCCCTGGGCGGTCCGATCATTGCGTCGATCCTGTTCCTGATGCCGATGTATGCGATCCGCAAGGTTCCGGCCATGGCCAAATACCGTGGGCAGGCGTCCAATGTGTTTGTCACGGCGGTTGGACTGGTGGCGATTAGTGCGGTGGTTTATTCGTTTTTTGTTTGAGGCTGTTTGGGGGTGGGTTGCCTGCGGTAGCGGGGTTCGGTGTGTATATCCGTTGCTGCGGTAACGGCTGAAATTGGTTCCGCTCTTACAGCGGGTCACTTTTGGAAAAGAGCCCCAAAAGTAACCAAAAGGGCTCTTGCCCCAACACTCGGCACCTCGCTTAGGCTCGGTGTGCCCTCACTCCGGCTTTGGAGCGTGGGCCGCCGCGATGGGCCATCCTTGGCCCAGCGCGGCTAACCCGGCGTCCTGCCGGGTTACCCACGCTCCAAAGCCTGCGTTCGGCCAGCGTGTTTGACGGGGCGCTCCAGATCAAAAGCAAAAGCGCGGCGGCCTGGTAGCCGACCGATCCTTTTCTGTCGATCTCGGTCCAAATGTGGGAGCTGGCTTGCCTGCGATTGCGTCAACTCGGTGTGCCTGATGTACCGAGGTGTCTGCATCGCAGGCAAGCCAGCTCCCACAGAAAAGCAGATCCAATTCGGCTCTGGCTCTGGCTTTGTTTTAGATCTTGATTTTGATCTTAGGCGACCCCCCAAATCACTGTCGGATTACGGGCATACCGAGCCTAGGCGAGGTACCGAGTGTTGGGGCAAGAGCGTTTTGCTTACTTTTGCGCTCTTCAAAAGTGAGCCGCTGTAAGAGCGGAACCAATCCCAGCCGTTACCCAAATAACGGATATGTACTCGATCTCACCCAACACGCCGGCCGATACCAAATCCCAGGCATAAAAAAACGCCGCGTATCTTTCGATACGCGGCGTTTTCATTGCATCAACACCTTAGGCTTGAATCACCGGGATGTTGGCGCTTGCAGCGATTTTGCGGAACTCGGCGATCTGGTCGAAGTTCAGGTAGCGGTAGACGTCACTGGCCATGGTGTCCAGTTTGGCCGCGTAGCCCATGTACTCTTCGACAGTCGGCAGGCGACCCAGGGTGGATGCCACTGCCGCCAGCTCGGCCGATGCCAGGTAGACGTTTGCACCATCACCCAGGCGGTTCGGGAAGTTACGGGTCGACGTCGATACAACGGTCGAGTTCGGCTCTACACGTGCCTGGTTACCCATGCACAGCGAGCAGCCCGGCATTTCCATGCGCGCGCCGGCCTTGCCGTAGATGCCGTAGTAGCCTTCCTCGGTCAGTTGGTGAGCGTCCATCTTGGTCGGCGGCGACAGCCACAGACGGGTTGGCAGCTGCCCCTTGACCTGATCCAGCAGTTTACCGGCAGCACGGAAGTGACCGATGTTGGTCATGCACGAACCGATGAACACTTCGTCGATCTTCTCGCCAGCAACGCTGGACAGCAGACGGGCGTCGTCCGGATCGTTCGGTGCGCAGAGCACAGGCTCGTTGATGTCGGCCAGGTCGATCTCGATGATTTCGGCGTATTCGGCGTCGGCATCGGCTTCCATCAGCTCAGGGTTCTTGACCCAGGCTTCCATCGCTTGGGCGCGACGTTCCAGGGTACGTGCATCGCCGTAGCCTTCACCGATCATCCAGCGCAGCAGGGTGATGTTGGAGTTCAGGTACTCGGTGATGGACTCTTTGGACAGCTTGATGGTGCAACCGGCAGCGGAGCGTTCAGCCGACGCGTCGGACAGCTCGAAAGCCTGTTCCAGCGTCAGGCCTTCCAGGCCTTCGATTTCCAGGATGCGGCCGGAGAAGGCGTTTTTCTTGCCTTTCTTCTCGACGGTCAACAGACCTTTCTGGATGGCGTAGTAAGGAATTGCATGAACCAGGTCACGCAGGGTGATGCCAGGTTTCATCTTGCCTTTGAAACGCACCAGGATCGATTCCGGCATGTCCAGTGGCATCACGCCAGTGGCTGCGGCGAACGCGACCAGGCCCGAACCGGCCGGGAACGAAATGCCCATCGGGAAACGGGTGTGGGAGTCACCACCGGTACCGACGGTATCCGGCAGCAGCATGCGGTTCAGCCAGCTGTGGATGATGCCGTCGCCTGGACGCAGCGAAACACCGCCACGGGTCATGATGAAGTCAGGCAAGGTGTGGTGGGTGGTCACGTCGATCGGCTTTGGATAGGCCGCGGTGTGGCAGAACGACTGCATCACCAGATCGGTCGAGAAGCCCAGGCACGCCAGGTCTTTCAGTTCGTCACGGGTCATCGGACCGGTGGTGTCCTGAGAGCCCACGGTGGTCATCTTCGGTTCGCAGTAGGTGCCAGGACGAACGCCTTTGCCTACCGGCAGACCGCATGCCTTGCCGACCATTTTCTGTGCCAGGGTGAAGCCCTTGCCGGTGTCGACAGGCGCTTCAGGCAGCTTGAACAGGTCGGTTGGGCCCAGGCCCAGTTCGGCACGCGCCTTGTCGGTCAGGCCGCGACCGATGATCAGCGGGATGCGGCCACCGGCGCGGACTTCGTCCAACAGCACCGGGGTCTTCATTTCGAAGGTGGTGATGACTTCGTCGGTGCCGTGTTTGCAGACTTTGCCAGCATGCGGGTACAGGTCGATCACGTCGCCCATGTTCATGTTGGACACGTCGAATTCGATCGGCAGTGCGCCGGCATCTTCCATGGTGTTGTAGAAGATAGGTGCGATCTTGCTGCCGAAGCAGAAGCCGCCGGCGCGCTTGTTCGGCACATAAGGGACGTCGTCGCCGAAGAACCACAGCACGGAGTTGGTCGCGGATTTGCGCGAGGAACCGGTACCGACCACGTCACCGACGTAGGCGATCGGGAAGCCTTGGCCGCGCATCTCTTCGATCTGCTTCATCGGGCCGGTCTTGCCTTGCTCGTCCGGCACGATGCCTTCGCGAGCCATTTTCAGCATGGCCAGGGCGTGCAGCGGGATGTCAGGGCGGGACCAGGCATCCGGAGCAGGGGACAGGTCGTCGGTGTTGGTTTCGCCGGTGACCTTGAACACGCGCAGGCTGATCTTGTCGGCCAGGACAGGGCGGTTGCTGAACCATTCGCCGTCGGCCCAGGACTGGATCACGGCCTTGGCGTGGGCGTTGCCTTTCTTGGCTTTTTCAGCCACGTCGTGGAAGGCATCGAACATCAGCAGGGTGTGCTTGAGTTGCGCAGCGGCAACCGGAGCCAGTTCGGCGTCGTCGAGCAGGTCGACCAGGGTCACGATGTTGTAGCCACCCTGCATGGTGCCGAGCAGCTCAACGGCGCGCTTCTTGTCCAGCAGAGGGGAGGTGGCTTCACCCTTGGCCAGGGCGGCCAGGAAACCGGCCTTGACGTAGGCAGCTTCGTCAACGCCTGGCGGAATGCGGTTGGTGATCAGGTCAACGAGGAATTCTTCTTCGCCAGCCGGGGGATTCTTCAGCAGCTCGACCAGGCCTGCGGTTTGTTCGGCGTTAAGCGGCTGGGGAACGATACCCAGGGCGGCACGCTCTTCGATATGTTTGCGGTAGGCTTCAAGCACAGTTATTACCCTCATCAGTGGTCCCACGGGACGCTCATCCAGAAATGAACGGCACGCATGCGCTCGGGGGCTTTTGGGGCCGCAAAGCCAGCGCTGCCGGCATTCCTCATAGAAGCTGCTTTCAAAGTTTTACGCCTGCAGAACGGAGCTGATGAGGGTTGGCGAGGGCGTTGACCTACCGAGTCAAGACCATCGCCAACACCGTTCTGAAGGAACGACTGTGCTCGTGACGCTTTGAAAACAGCTTCCAGCGGATTATTGGCGCCTTACAAGGCCGGATGATTCTACGGCAAAAAATTTCTAAAGGTAAGTTGCCTCGCCAAGTTTGCTGGGTGATCAACCTTAGACAAAGGGCTAACATGGCGCATTGTTTCGCTGATGTGCGTGTCGTTGCCCATGTCCAACTCAACCATCAAGACCCCCTGCGTCGGCCTGTGCTCCACGGTCTACGGCGATCTCGTGTGCCGTGGCTGCAAGCGCTTCCACCACGAAGTCGTGCAGTGGAACGGTTACAACGAAGAAGAAAAACGCGCCGTGTGGCTGCGCCTGGAGCAATTGCTGGTGCAGGTGATGGCCGGCAAGCTGGAGGTATTCGATCCCAAGGCCCTGCGCAGCCAGCTGGAGCAGCGCAAGATTCGCTTCGTGCCGCACCAGTCCGAATACTGCTGGGCCTACCAGTTGATCGCCCGTGGCGCCCGGGTGATCTCCAACCTGGAAGCCTATGGCATGGTGCTGTTGCCGGAGTTTCGGGAGTGGGCCCTGCCGGAATTGCGCGATGCCATTGACCGGGAGTTCTTCATCCTTTCCGAAGCGCATTACCAGCGCTATATCGCCCCGGGCTTTCTCAAGGATGTATTTTCCACCTGACACCCTACAAAGCATTTGTGGGAGCTGACAAACCAGCTCCCACGGAGATTTTCATGGTTTGAAAGGGCAGTGTCAGGGCTTGGTGGCCATCTCTTCCAGATGGTCCATCAACTCCTGGGGCTTGAGCACCAGCACATCGCTTTCCACCTCATCGAGCACCACCTCCGCCGTATTGCCGATCAGCGCTCCGGAAATACCGGTACGTCCCACCGTGCCGATGATGGTCACGCTGGCGTGCCATTTAAGTGCTGCATGGGGAATCAGTACATCCGCCGGGCCTTCCACCACATGCAGGTGGGCGTCGTCCACGTCGAATTCGGCCTGGAAGGCCTTGCATTGCTCGCGGTAGCGCGTCTCGATGGTTTCCTTGAGCTGGAACGTCGGGTCCGCCGCCGACAGCATGGGCGATGGATGGGCGGTGATCACATGCAGTTGCGCCTTGGCCAGGCGGGCGATGTCGAAACCGTGGTCGATGATGGAGTTATGCAGCGATCGATGCTCGCTATCGGTATTGCCCACATCGATTGCCGCCAGGATCACGCCGCCCGCCCAGGGCGTTGCGGTCTTGACCAGCAGCACCGCCGTCGGGCAATAGCGCAGCAGTTTCCAGTCGGCCGGGGTCAGCAAAGCCTTTTTCAGCGGGCTGTCGGGGAAGTGCTGCTTGACCACCAGGCCACAACCCTCGGCCTGCTGCACGTCAATGATGGTTTCATGCAGGCTGTCATTCCAGGCCTGCTCGGTGGTGACGCTATAGCCGTCTTCCTGCAGCCCCGCCTTGAGCAGGCTCAACAGCGCCGAGTGTTCGTGCTTGCGGTCGCACACCAGCAAGTGCAGATGCGCGCCGGTGACGCCGGCGATCAGTTTGGCGCGCTTGAGGGCCAGGCTTTCCGGATGTTCGGGCTCGATGACCACCAGGATGCTGCGAATGGCTTGCATGGACGGATCTCCGGGGCGAGAACGAAAGGGTCTGGCACAACTATAGTTGCTGCGCGCCAGACGTCATCTTGACGCGCATCAAGGCCGGTGGCTGGTGGTCTGCGGCGCGGTCGGTATAATCGGCGCCCTTTTGTGACCCTTTTTGCCCGTGAGCCTGATGAACCTGCCCGAAATCCACGAATTCCTCGGCTGCCGCACCCCCGATGCCTGGGTCCAGGCCGCGCTGGCCGATCAGGACACCTTGCTGATCGACCACAAGAATTGCGAATTCAAAGCCGCCAGCACCGCCCTGAGTCTGATCGCCAAGTACTACAGCCATGTTGACCTGATCAATATGATGTCGCGCCTGGCCCGTGAAGAGCTGGTGCACCACGAACAGGTCATGCGCCTGATGAAAAAGCGCAAAGTCGAGTTGCGTCAGTTGAATGCCGGTCGGTATGCCTCGGGTTTGCGCAAAGTGGTGCGCACCCATGAACCGGTCAAACTGGTGGACACCCTGGTGGTTGGCGCCTTTATCGAAGCCCGCAGTTGCGAGCGTTTCGAAGCGCTGGTACCGCATTTGGACGAAGAGCTCGGCAAGTTCTACTTCGGTCTGCTCAAAAGCGAAGCGCGGCACTTCCAGGGTTATCTGAAACTGGCCTACCAGTACGGTGACGCCAAGGACATCGCTCAGGTAATCGAGCGCGTGAGGGCGGCCGAGCAGGAACTGATCGAGTCACCCGACATCGAGTTCCGCTTTCACAGTGGCGTGCCAGCCTGAGGCCACGGCCACGCCGATCAGCGCGGTGATTGCCACCAGCAACAGGATCACCGTCTGCGTTCCCAGCGGCGCGGCCAGCAGCGCAATCAGCAGGCCGGCCAGCGGCTGGGCCAGGTTGTTGAGCAGGGTGATCACGCCCACGGTCTTGCCGAAGTCCTGCACCGGAATCACCCGTTGACGGGTGCTGCGCAGATAAACGTTGAACATTTTGTCGAAGCCGGTGACCAGCAGGAAGCCGACGGCGTACACCCAGACCCCCGGGCTCAGCGCCATGATCAACGCGCCGACGCCAATCATCGAGTAGGACAGGCCGCCCAACACCTTCAGCGACAGTCCGGCGCGCGCCAGGTAAAACAGAATCCCGATGGTCACCAGCGCGCCCGCCGCTTGCAGCAGGGCGTAGGCGTCCTTGCCCGCCGAGAACTGGCCGGTGACCATCGCCGCCGATGTGGCCAGGGTCACGCCGATGATCAGGTTGACGCCCACTGCCAGGGTGATGATGCGCTTGAGCTCCGCCAGGCGGCGGATATGCCCGAAGGCAATCAGCACGGGGCGCAACCAGATGTCCCGGTGCTGCTCGAACACTTCCAGATGCACCTGGCTGCGGCGCTGCCACACGCGCATCGCCAGGTCCGCCAGCAGGAACAGGCCGGCCACCGTCAGCACCACCCAGGACCAGCTCCAGGCTTCGAGCATCAATGCCGCCAACAGCGGGCCCAGCACCAGCCCGGTCTGGTCGGCAATCTGCGAATAGGAAAGGGTCTTGGTGTAGCTGTAGAGCTGGAAAATATGCGGCATCAGCACTTCACGGGCCATGATGCCCTGGGTGGTCAACACGCCGCACAGTGCCGAGAGCAGCACGATCCAGTGAATGCCGCCGAACGCGGCGTACAATGCGACCGCCAGTACGCAGGCCAGCGCCCGATAAATCTGGCTGATGTGCAGAATACGCACCGGGGAAAACCTGTCGCACAAGGCCCCGCACACGGGGAACGCCAGGTAGCGAGGCAATGACTCGACGAAAAATGCCAGCCCCGCCCAGGACACGCTGCCGGTGGTCTGAAATACGATCAGCGGGACGATGAACAACAGAATCTGGTCTGCCAGCCGCGAGAGAAACAGAGAAATAAAGAACGCCAGGTAGTCCTTGCGCATACCGCTCCTTGTGAATGGCGTTAAAGACTGCAGGCTTTTTGTAAAAAACTCTTAAAACCATGAAGCTTCGTCGGGCAATGCTGGCCAGCTGCTTTAGTTGCGCAGCTTGCCACCTATAATGCCCGCACTTCAATCCGTGTCGCACATTGAGAATTTATGGAAAACCTGGGACTGGGCAAAGTCTTGCTCGTTGAGGACGACGAGAAGCTGGCCGGGCTGATCGCGCATTTTCTGTCACAGCATGGCTTTGACGTGCACGTGGTGCACCGTGGCGATGAAGCCCTGGCCGCGTTCCTGGACTTCAAGCCCAAGATCGTCGTGCTCGACCTGATGCTGCCCGGCCAGAGCGGCCTGCATGTGTGCCGCGAAATTCGCACCGTGTCCGACACGCCTATCGTGATTCTCACGGCCAAGGAAGACGACCTGGACCATATCCTGGGCCTGGAGTCCGGCGCCGATGACTACGTGATCAAGCCGATCAAGCCTCCGGTGCTGCTGGCACGCCTGCGCGCATTGCAACGCCGTCAGGCGCCGGAGCCGACCGTGCGCGGCTCCCTGACGTTCGGCCGGTTGGTGATCGACCGCAGTTGCCGGGTGGTCAGCCTGGGCGACGACAAGCTCGATCTGACCACCATGGAGTTCGAGCTGCTTTGGCTGCTGGCCAGCAATTCCGGGTCCATCCTGTCCCGCGATGACATTCTCAACCGCATGCGCGGCATTGCCTTCGACGGCCTTAACCGCAGCGTCGACGTGTACATCAGCAAGCTGCGCGGCAAACTCAACGACAACCCCCGGGAGCCGGTGTGCATCAAGACCATCTGGGGCAAGGGCTACTTGTTCAACCCGTTTGCGTGGGAGGTCTAGATGCTGCGGCTTTACATGCGCCTGTACATCATCCTGGCGCTGGGACTGGCGGGAGCGATCTGGCTGGTCAACTACACCTTCGACGAATTGCTCCCCGAAGCCAACGAAACCTACAACCGCGAGGCCCTGCGCGGCCCGGCCTACGGCCTGGTCGAGCAACTGCGCCCGCTGGCCGGCGAAGACCGCGCCGCGCGACTGGCCGAACTGCAACCCCACTATGGACTGCACCTCAAGTTGGTGCAGCGCGATGAGCTGGCGCTGAGTGCCCGCGAGCAGCACTTGCTGGCCACCGGAAAGCTGGTGGTGCGCGGTGATTTCATGGAATTCATCGCCAATATCGACGGTGGTCCGCAATTGCTCAATATCAAGCTGCCCGAAGAACCCAAGTGGCTGTACCTGTGGGCCTACAGTCTGTTGGGGTTGAGCCTGGCGATTGTCTTGTATTTCTGGGTGCGCCCGCATTGGCGCGACCTGGAGCATATCCGCCTGGCGGCGCAACGTTTCGGTGACAACGACCTGGGTTCGCGCATTCTGCTGCCACGACGCTCCACCGTGCGCGAACTGGCTGGGCACTTCAACCAGATGGCCGAGCGTATCGAAAGCCTGATCGCCAACCAGCGCGAACTGACCAACGCGGTGTCCCACGAGCTGCGTACGCCCATCGCACGCCTGTCGTTCGAACTCGATCAGCTCAAGCAGCAAACCGACCCTCGCCAGCGGCGTGAGCTGATCAGCGATATGTACGCCGACCTCGGCGAGCTGGAAGAAATGGTCTCCGAACTGCTGACTTACGCCAGCCTGGAGCGTGGCGCCACCCAGGTGACGCGCGAGCGCATCGAAGCCCACAGCTGGCTCGACAGCGTGATCGGCAGTGTCGCCCTGGAAGCCGAGGCCGCTGGCGTTCAACTGTCGTTGCGCACCTGTGAGGTGGACTTTATCCAGATCGAGCCGCGCTTTATGGCGCGTGCGGTGATCAACCTGCTGCGCAACGCCATCCGTTACGCCGAGCGCCGGGTGGAAGTGTCGCTGGTCAAGTTCGGCAGTGGCTATGAAGTGCGCGTGTGCGACGACGGCCCAGGCGTGCCCGAGGAGGGCCGGGCGAAGATCTTCCAGCCGTTCATGCGCCTGGACGCCAGCCGCGATCGCCGCACCGGTGGTTTCGGCCTCGGCCTGGCGCTGGTGCAGCGTGTGTCGCAATGGCATGGCGGGCAGGTGGAAGTGCTGGATTCGGAGTGGGGCGGGGCGTCGTTCCGCATGACCTGGGCCTACGCCGAATAAGGCGGCCCGCGCCGAGGGCGCGGGCCGGCGCTTCAGAAGCTGTATTCGATCAACCCCATCACCGACGTCTGCAAGCGCCTCTCCACAATCGGGCTTTTGCCCGCCTCATCCGCCAGGTACTGCACATCCAGCAAGGTGCTGAACTGCGTGCGCTCGCTGATCGGCAGGCTCCAGGTCAGGTTCAGGCCGTTGCTGACCAGCCCACCCTTGGCGTTGTACGCGCGAAAGCGGCTGCGGGCGGCCTGGCCGGTGGTCACGCCGTACCAGGTCTGCAGGTAGTTATCGTCACCGAAGCGGCTGCTGATGGCGGCATCCACGCTGCCGTAGCGGCCATCGTACAGGTTGGTGCCCAGGCTCAGTTCGAGGCTGGTGAAAGCCTCGCCGCTGTCCTTGTGATCGTCTTCCTTGAGTGCATGCTCAAGCGTCGCGCCGACGATCACTGCGCCAAGGTTGTAACGTGCGCTCACGCCCAATTGCGGGCGTGACTTGATTTCCCCCATGCCCTTGAGCCGGTCGGCGCCCAGGCGCCCGCTCTTGGTTTTGTCTTTGCGCGAGCCACTGAGTCCGACGTAGGTGCTCAAGCTCAAGGCGTTGCCTTCATAACCCCAGCCCAGGCCCTTGTCGGTGTCGAGGAACAGCCCCCACGGGCTGATCACGGCGGCGCCGACCAATGGCGTGGTCACGCGTTCTTCACTGCCGCTGTAGCGGGGCAGGTTGGCCACGCCGGCTTTCAGGCTGTATTCCCAGTCCTGGGCTCGCACGGTGTCGGCACCGCCCAGCAGGCACAGTGAGGTAATCGAGAGGCACAGGTTTTTTACACGCATCGGGCTTTCGTCCAGGTTAGAAAATCAGGGGTGGGTGGGGCGATTCGGTGCGCTTGAAGGCGTAGCCCGAAGCGCTCAGGCCGTTGACCTGGCGGCTGACCGTGTCGCCCAGTCCGTAGCCGTTGCCGGCCAGCACCGCATGGGCGTTGTCCACCGGCAGCAGGATGTAGTCGGTCAGCGGCTGGTCGTGCAATTGGCCGCGGATCACCAGGAAGCCCTCTTCCAGGCGCACGCTGATGCCACTGAGTGGTGCGTCGGGCTCGTGGCTGTTGAGCACTTGATACGTGCCAATGGTGTCGGCCCAGGCCAGGGGCAGCGGCGGTGCTTCGATGCGTTCGCCAATCGCGATGCGCTGGCCGTGGCTGCGTGCGGTCAGCATTTGCCGACCCTGTACGGTCACCACGTCGAGCTGCACCTGGCCAAGCTCGCCCAGGTCCTTGAGCCAGAAGCCCAGTACTTTTTTCTGGGCCCGCAGCCAACCCTGGTCGTCGCGCAGCAGTTCGAAGTCAAGGCCGGCCAGCTCGCCTTGCAGCCGGTCACGCTCGTCCTTGATGCGGAATATGCCCCACGCGGTGGCGTAGAACCCGGCAAGGCGCTTGCGGTCTATGGCCGCCGGTACCTGGCGCAATTTGAGGCCATGGGCCGGCGTCTGGCAGTCTTCGGCGCAGGGTGCATCGCCGCTTTGCGCCTGAAGCATCAGGCGCAGGGTGTCGGTGGTCAGCGTGGCTACCAGGTCTTCGGCATTGCTGTCGTTGGCCATGACGATCACTGCCAGTTGCTGGTCCGGCAACAGGGTCAGTTGCGCGGCGAAGTCATCGCCACCGCCGCTGTGCTGATAGGTACGAATCCCCGGGGCCACCGGCTCGTCGCCACAGGGCGCAAGAAACCATCCCAGGCCCATCTGGCAGTCGAAATCCAGCGCATTGCCGCTGTTCTGCTGGGTGAACATCTGCTCGATCAACGGCTTGCCCAGCACCTGCTTGTCCTTGTAGACACCCCCGGCGAAGAGCATCTGCACGTAATGGCTCAAGTCCTTGGGGCTCGCCCACAAGCCGCCGGCGGCCAGGTCGCGCACCTGGGCGTCGGTGCTGGCGGCGCCGTCCTGATAACCCAGGGCGCGGAAGCTGAGCTGCGCGCCGGTGCCGACAAAGCTGGAGTGATACATCTCGAGCGGTGCGAGCAGACTGTGTTGCAGGCGGGTTTCGAAGTCGTTGCCGCTGCTGCGCTCGATGGCCGCTCCCACCAGCGCGTAACCGAGATTGGAGTACGCCACCTGGGTGCCGGGTGGTGTGCTCAGCCATACCCCGGAAAGGCGCATCGGCATCTGGCCCATGGCATAACTGTTACGCAGGTCGCGCAAATGTTCGCTGGGCAAGCCGGACTGATGGCTGAGCAGGCGCCGCAGGGTGATGTCCCGGTCGGCGTCATGCTGGTCGGCGTGGAAGCGCGAGCGCACGTAGAACTCGCGCAAGGTCTGCTGGATCGGCGCATCCAGCGCCAGGCGCTGTTGCTCCACCAGTTGCAGGGCGGCGGTGGCGGTCAGCAACTTGGAAATCGCGCCGGCGCGGAACGCCGTGTTCGGCGTCACCGGCACACCCAGTGCCTTGTCGGCCATGCCGAAGCCGCGCGCCCAGATCAGTTCCTGACCGTTGACCAGCGCGATGGACAGCCCCGGCACATGCTGGCGGGCCATTTCCCGGGGAATGCGGGTTTGCAGGTAGCGAATGATCGCGCTGTAGTCGCCCTTGGGGATCGACGGCGGAGCGGGCGGCTGCCCATGGCAACCCAGGCTGCCCAGCAGACAGCCCAGCAACGGAATACCACGCAATGTGCGAAGCATGAAAAGCATCCGGGTGGTTGGGATGCTCGAATGCTAGGCGCGGGGTCGTCCACGGTCTTTGACAGCTTTGTCGGGAAACTGTCAAAGAATGTTAAGGCGCCAATCCCTGACGGGCATGCCATTGGGCGATGGACTCTTCAGGGTATTCATCGAATTGCAAGTCGCCTTTGCGCACCGAGACCTCCACCCAGGGCGCCCGGGACCCGAGCATCAGGTGGGTATGTTCCGGCGGCACCGGCAGCGGCGTGTCGATGGCTGACGCAAACGGGTGGATCAACTCGGGCCATTCCGGGCTGAACAGCCACAAGGCGGTGCCGCACTGTGAGCAGAAGTGCCGCTCGGCCGTGCTCGCATGGGCGCGGCTGGCGCCGGTGGGCTTGAGCCGGGCGTGGTAGATCGAGATCAGCTTGCGCCCGCGCACCTTCAAACTGTTGGCGTCACCGGCCAGGTTGATCGCATAACCGCCACCGCCCTGGGTCTTGCGGCAGATCGAGCAGTAGCAACGCTGGTAGGGATAGGGATGGTCGCTGTGAAGGCTGAACGTCACGGCGCCGCAATGGCAGGATCCTTCGAGCTGCATGGGGTGTCTCCGGTAGTTATCGAGGCTCGGCTTATCGAAGCTTGGCTCTTACCTTAGTCCCATTCAGCCGGAACTGGCCGATTCCGGCATCAAGGTGGCGATCAAGGCCCGGATGGTACCCGGCAGGGCTTCCAGCTCACGCACCAGGATGCTGCGCTCGCGGATCGCCCAGCTTTCGTCCAGCTTGACCGTCACCAGTTGCATGGTGCGGCTGTGCCGTACGGCGGCGGACTCGGGAATGATGCCGATGCCCACGCCTGCCTCGACCATCCGGCAGATCGCTTCAAAGCTCGACACCTGAATGCGCAACGACAGGTGCTTGCCCAGGCGCTCGACATGTTCACGCAAAAAACTGAGCAGGGTGCTGCCTTCGTGCAGGCCGATGTGTTGATAGGCGAGGGTCTGTTCCAGGCTCACCGAGGTCTGACCGGCCAGCGGGTGGTCCGTCGGCACGATCAGCACCAGTTCATCGGTGCTGAAGTGCAGCACCTGCAAGCCCGCCGCTTCGACGGGGCCGGCGATGATGCCCATGTCGCTGGTGCCATCCAGCACGCCGCGCACGATATCCCGGGACAGGCGTTCTTGCAGGTCCACCGTCACCCCGGGGCGCTTGGACAGGAACCCGGCCAGCACTTCGGGCAGAAATTCGGTGACCGCCGTGGTGTTGGCAAAGATGCGGATATGGCCTGCCGAATCCACGCCGTACTGGGTGAATTCGCTTTTCAGGTAGTCCACCTGACGCATGATCAGCCGCGCATGGTGCAGCAGGCGTTCGCCCGCCGGGGTGATCTCCACGCCACGGCTGTCGCGGTACAGCAGGCGCGTGTCCAGTTGGCCCTCCAGCGCCTTGATCCGCGCGCTGGCGGCAGCGGGCGAGAGGAACGCACGCTTGGCGCCCTGGGTCAGGCTGGGGGATTCGGCGATATGGATGAACAGGCGCAGGTCGGCCAGATCGAAGTGCATGGTGGCTCCTGTTTCGGCAACGGTGAATGCCAAATGTGGGAGCTGGCCGCCTGCGATAGTGATGGGTCAGTCGTCGAATATTTTGACTGACACACCGCTATCGCAGGCAAGCCAGCTCCCACAGGGCTGTATTGTTGGACTCAATGGCGGCGTTCAGCATAACCGAACGCTGGTTTATTGAAATGCAAATTCTCAGAACGGGCGGGCGCTTGCATGATCCGGGGCAGACACCCACTGCCCGAGGACTTGCACTCGATGAGCGTCACAGACTGGATCGGCCGAAGCGAAACCACCCACGACCATTTGAGCCATAACCTGCTCAAACGCATTGCCGCCACTTTTGGCGAGCCAGTGCCGGAGGACGGCGCGCCGATTCCACCGCTGTGGCAATGGTGCTTTTTCCAGGACCCGCTGCCGGAAGCGGCCCTGGGAACCGACGGCCACCCGGCCCGTGGCGGTTTCCTGCCGCCGGCCGACAACCGCAACCGCATGTGGGCCGGTGGGCGTATCGAATTCGTGCAGGCGCTGCGTGCCGGTGAGGCGGCCACCCGTGTCTCGACCATCACCCAGGTCGAGGAAAAGGTTGGCCGCACCGGTTCGCTGCTGTTCGTCACCGTGCGCCATGACTATTCCCAGAACGGGCACCTGGCGATTCGCGAAGAACAAGACATTGTCTACCGCGAGCCCACGCCACCCAAGGCCGGCAACGGCGAGGCGCTGGCGGAGGGCGAATGGCGCGAAGCCGTCGAGCCCACTCCCACTTTGCTGTTCCGCTACAGCGCAGTGACCTTCAATGGCCACCGCATTCACTACGACTATCCCTATGTCACCGGCACCGAGGGGTATTCGGGCCTGGTGGTGCACGGGCCGCTGATCGCCACCTTGAACCTGCGCGCCTTTTGCCGTGCCCACCCCGACAAGACCTTGCGCAGTTTTGCCTATCGCGGCGTGCGCCCGTTGATTGCGCCGCAGCCGTTTGAAGTCGGTGGCCGGGTCACCCAGCCAGGTGTCGCCGAATTGTGGGCGGGTAACGCCCAGGGCCTCGCGCAACAAGCCCACGTCCATTTCGAATAATCCAAGAACAACAGGCGGAGAGCCGTTAATGAACCCGAATCACAATGAAGAACTCAATGCCATCCGCGAAGGCGTGCGCGCCTTGTGCGCCGAATTCGACGCGGCTTACTGGCGCAGGATCGACGAAGAAAAAGGCTTCCCCGAAGCCTTCGTCAAGGCCCTGACCGACGCCGGCTGGCTGTCGGCGATGATCCCTGAGGAATATGGCGGCTCCGGCCTCGGCCTGGCCGAAGCCTCGGTGATCCTTGAGGAGGTGAACCGTTGCGGCGGCAACTCCGGCACCGTACATGGCCAGATGTACAACATGTTCACCCTGCTGCGCCATGGCAGCGAGGCGCAAAAACGCTTCTACCTGCCCAAGCTCGCCAGCGGTGAGCTGCGCCTGCAATCGATGGGCGTCACCGAGCCCACCACCGGCACCGACACCACCAAGATCAAGACCACTGCGGTCAAGCGCGGTGACAAGTACGTGATCAACGGCCAGAAGGTGTGGATCTCGCGCATCCAGCATTCCGACCTGATGATCCTGCTGGCGCGCACTACGCCGCTGGCCGACGTGAAGAAAAAGTCCGAAGGCATGTCGATCTTCCTGGTCGACCTGCGCGAGGCCATCGGCAACGGCCTGACCGTGCAGCCCATCGCCAACATGGTCAACCACGAGACCAACGAGTTGTTCTTCGACAACCTGGAGTTGCCTGCCGACAGCCTGATCGGCGAGGAGGGCAAGGGCTTCAAATACATCCTCGATGGCCTCAACGCCGAGCGCACGCTGATCGCTGCCGAATGCATCGGCGATGGTCGCTGGTTCATCGAAAAGGCCAGCGCCTATGCCCGCGACCGCGTGGTGTTTGGCCGACCCATCGGGCAGAACCAGGGCGTGCAGTTCCCGATTGCCGAAGCGCACATCGAGATCGAAGCGGCAGACCTGATGCGCTGGCGTGCCTGCGAGGAATACGACAGCGGTCAGAATGCCGGGGCCAGCGCCAACATGGCCAAGTACCTGGCGGCCAAGGCGTCGTGGGAAGCGGCGAATGCCTGCCTGCAAACCCACGGCGGCTTCGGCTTTGCCTGCGAGTACGACGTGGAGCGCAAATTCCGCGAGACCCGTCTGTACCAGGTGGCGCCGATCTCCACCAACCTGATCCTGTCTTACGTGGCCGAGCACCTGCTCGAGCTGCCGCGCAGCTTCTGAGGGCCTGACCATGAGCCATACCCAAGCCCTGTGCCGGTTTCTCGCCGGCCTGAACTACGAAGACTTGCCCGAACAGGTGCTGGCGCGCACCGAAGACCTCTACCTCGACTGGCTGGCCTCGGCGCTGGCCAGCCAGGGCGCGCACCCGATTCCGCTGTTCGAGCGCTACGCACACAAGATGGGCCCGGCCACGGGGCCTGCGCAGGTGATCGTCAACGGCGGCAGCACCAGCGCGTATTTCGCCGCGCTGGTCAATGGCGCGTCGTCGCACCTGGTCGAACAGGACGACTTGCACAACAGCTCGGTGCTGCACCCGGCCACGGTGGTTTTCCCTGCCGCCCTGGCGGCGGCTCAAGACCTCGGCAAGTCCGGCCGCGACCTGTTGCTGGCGTCGGTGGCCGGCTATGAAGCCGGGATCCGCATTGGCGAGTTCATGGGGCGCTCCCATTACCGCATCTTTCACACCACGGCCACCGTCGGCACCCTGGCCGCTGCTGTGGCGGTGGGCAAGTTGCTCGATTTCAACGAAGAACAGTTCATCAACCTGCTCGGCAGCGCCGGCACCCAGGCGGCCGGGTTGTGGGAGTTCCTGCGCGACGCCGCTGACTCCAAGCAATTGCACACCGCCAAGGCCGCCGCCGATGGCTTGCTTGCGGCGTATCTCACGGCCGAAGGGCTGAGCGGCGCGCGCAATATCCTCGAAGGCGATCAGGGCCTTGCCGCCGGGATGTCCACCGACGCGCAACCGGCCAAGTTGTCCGCCGGGCTGGGCAGCCGCTGGGCACTGCTGGAAACCTCGTTCAAGTTCCACGCGTCGTGCCGTCACACCCATCCTGCCGCCGATGCGCTGCTGGACCTGATGCAGCGCGAAGGCCTCGGTGCCGACCAGATCGCCCGTGTGGAAACCCGCGTGCATCAAGGCGCCATCGACGTGCTGGGCCGCGTGACGGTGCCGGCCACCGTGCACCAGGCCAAGTTTTCCATGGGCACCGTGCTGGGCCTGATCGCGGTACACGGCAAGGCCGGGCTGACCGAGTTTCACGAACAGGCCCTGACCGATCCGGCGGTGTCTGCCTTTCGCGACAAGGTCAGCATGACCCTCGATCCCGAGGTCGACGACGCCTACCCGCAGCGCTGGCTGGGCCGCGTCACGGTCACCACCCTCGATGGACGTACCGTGCAGGGCGCCATCGATGAGCCCAAGGGCGACCCGGGCAACACCCTGAGCCGGGAAGAGCTGGCCGATAAATTCCAGCGCTTGACCCACTTCAGCAACGCCCGCACTCCGGCCCAGGCCCAGGCGCTGATCGAACGGGTCTGGGACCTGCGTAACGCCGCGTCCATGGCCCATTGGCTTTGAGGAACTGTCATGAATAACCAACGACCACTGGACGGCATCACTGTTGTCAGCCTGGAACACGCGATTGCCGCGCCGTTCTGCACCCGTCAACTGGCGGACCTCGGCGCCCGCGTGATCAAGGTGGAGCGCCCGGGTGTCGGCGACTTCGCCCGCGGCTACGACGAGCGCGTGCGCGGTTTGGCCTCGCATTTCGTGTGGACCAACCGCTCCAAGGAGAGCCTGAGCCTGGACCTCAAGCAGGACGAGGCGGGGGATATTCTCGACACCTTGCTGGCC
Source organism: Pseudomonas sp. SDO5271_S396 (assembly GCF_054071795.1). Classification (NCBI taxonomy): domain Bacteria; kingdom Pseudomonadati; phylum Pseudomonadota; class Gammaproteobacteria; order Pseudomonadales; family Pseudomonadaceae; genus Pseudomonas; species Pseudomonas sp. SDO5271_S396. The sequence continues at coordinate 5,139 of NZ_JBSVWB010000043.1, read as the reverse complement.
GATGCCGATGTGCTGGTGCAGAACCTCGCGCCGGGCGCGGCGGCGCGCATGGGCCTGTCGTTCGAGGCGCTGCACGAACGCTTTCCACGCCTGATCGTGTGCGACATCTCCGGTTATGGCGAGGGCGGCCCCTACGAGAAAAAGAAAGCCTATGACTTGCTGATCCAGAGCGAGGGCGGCTTTTTGTCGGTGACCGGCGGCCCCGGTGACGATCAGATGGCCAAGGCCGGTTGCTCGGTCGCCGACATCGCGGCGGGCATGTACGCCTATAGCGGCATTCTTTCGGCGCTGCTGCTGCGCGGCAAGACCGGTCAAGGCAGTCGCATCGACGTGAGCATGCTGGAAAGCCTGGTGGAGTGGATGGGCTACCCGATGTACTACGCGTTCGACGGCGCGCCTCAGCCACCCCGCGCCGGCGCGGCGCATTCGACGATCTACCCCTATGGGCCGTTTCCCACCGGCGACGGCGGCACCGTGATGCTCGGCCTGCAGAACGAGCGCGAGTGGACGGCATTCTGCGACAAGGTGCTGCTTACCCCGGCGCTGGCGACGGATGAGCGTTTTTCCGCCAACTTCAAGCGCTCCAACAACCGCGAAGTGCTGCGCCAGATCATCGTCGACAGCTTTGCCCAGCTGGATGCCGAAGCAGTGATACAGCGCCTGGAAGACGCGCAGATCGCCAGTGCCCGGGTCAACGACATGCAAGGCGTGTGGGACCACCCGCAACTCAAGGCCCGTGACAGCTGGCGTGAAGTCGCCAGCCCGGCGGGCCCGTTGCCGTCGTTGCTGCCACCGGCGCGCAATGCGGCGTTCACCCCGCGCATGGATGCCGTTCCGGCGCTGGGGCAACACAGCCAGACGATTCTCGACCAGCTCGGTTATTCGGCTGAGGCCATCGACAGCCTGCGTACGCGCGGCGTCATCTAACAAGGAATTCAATGATGCCAATGCCATTCGTTCGTTCTGCGCTGTTTGTGCCGGGCAGCCGCCCGGATCGATTTGCCAAGGCCCTGGCCAGCGGCGCCGATGCGGTGATCGTGGATTTTGAAGACGCGGTGGAAGAACCGCTCAAGCGCCAGGCGCGGGATAACCTCGGCGTGTTTCTGCAAGGCAGTCCCGAGGCCCGGGTATGGGTGCGTATCAACGCGCCGGAACACGCCGAACATTTTGAAGATGTGGCGTTCTGCAAAGCCCATGCAAACGTCGCCGGCGTGCTGCTGCCCAAGGTCGAAAGCGCTGCTCAGGTGGCGGTGGTGGCCGCCGCCGGCAAGGTGATCTGGCCGATCATCGAAAGCGCACGGGGTTTGCTGGCCGTGGCCGAGATCGCTCACGCCCCCCAGGTGGAGCGTCTGTCGTTCGGCGGCCTGGACCTGGCGCTGGACTTGAACCTGAGCACGGATACCCCGGCCGCACGCTTTGCCCTGGACCAGGCCCGCCTGAGCTTGATCGTGCATTCCCGTGCTGCCGGGTTGGTGGCGCCGCTGGACGGTGTGCATCCGGCCATCGACGACCCCGACGGGCTGCGCCGCTCGATTCGGCATGCTTATGAGATGGGGTTTGCCGGGGCGCTGTGCATCCATCCCAAGCAAGTGGCGGTGATTCACGAGGCCCTGGCGCCCAGCGCCGCAGACCTGGCGTGGGCCCAGCGCGTGGTAGAGGCCGGTGCCAGCGGGGCAGGGGCGTTCCAGATCGATGGCCAGATGGTGGATGCGCCGGTGTTGTTGCGCGCGCAACGGCTGTTGGCCACCCATATCTAGCAGGAGGAACCCTATCAATCTGTGGGAGCTGGCTTGCCTGCGAGACGGTGGCACAGCCGACAGCAGTCTTGCCTGACACAGCGCTATCGCAGGCAAGCCAGCTCCCACGCTGCATCTTTGTTGCTCTCAGAACTGGCGTTCGTCCACACCGAACGCAGGTATCAAAAAATCGAAATTCACTACACGCGTCACATCAGGCACCTTGCCTTACAACACAACAATAAGAAGGTGATTTTCCATGCTCAAGCTCTCCCGGGCGCTGTTCTGCGCCGCTACCTTGTTCGCCGCGGGCCTGGCCCAGGCGGCGGACCCGATTGTCATCAAGTTCGCCCACGTGGTTGCCGAAAACACCCCCAAGGGCCAGGGCGCGTTGCTGTTCAAGAAGCTCGCGGAAGAACGCCTGCCCGGCAAGGTCAAGGTCGAGGTCTACCCGAACTCGTCGCTGTTCGGCGATGGCAAGGAAATGGAAGCCCTGCTGCTGGGCGACGTGCAGATGCTGGCACCGTCCCTGGCCAAGTTCGAGCAATACACCAAGCAGGTGCAGATCTATGACCTGCCGTTCCTGTTCAACGACCTGGCCGCGGTCGACCGCTTCCAGGCCGCCCAGGGCAAGGCCCTGCTGACCTCGATGCAGGACAAGAACATCCTCGGCCTGGCCTATTGGCACAACGGCCTCAAGCAACTGTCCTCGAACAAGGCGCTGCATGAACCCAAGGACGCCCGTGGCCTGAAATTCCGCGTACAGGCTTCCAGCGTGCTCGAAGAACAGTTCAAGGCGATTCGCGCCAACCCGCGCAAGATGAGCTTTGCCGAGGTGTACCAGGGCTTACAGACCGGGACCGTCAACGGCACCGAGAACACCTGGTCGAACTATGAAAGCCAGAAGGTCAACGAGGTGCAGAAGTACTTCACCGAGTCCAACCATGGCCTGATCGACTACATGGTGATCACCAACGCCAAGTTCTGGACCGGCCTGCCGCCGGATGTACGCAGCACCCTGGAGCAGATCATGGCCGAAGTCACCGTCGAGGTGAACAAGCAGGCCGAAGCGCTGAACCAGTCGGCCAAGCAGAAAATCGTCGACGCCAAGACCAGCGAAATCATCGAGCTGACCCCGGAGCAGCGCGCACTGTGGCGCGAAGCCATGCGCCCGGTGTGGCAGAAGTTCGAAGGCGAGATCGGGGCTGACCTGATCAAGGCGGCGGACGCTTCCAACCAGTAAGCATTGGCAGACGAGGACAGGCCTGTGTGGGAGCTGGCTTGCCTGCGATACGGGCAACTCGGTGTCCCTGTAGAACCGAGTTGATGCCATCGCGGGCAAGCCCGGCTCCCACAGAGGTCCACTCCCACAGTCTGACCCGGTTTCCACTCCGACATCATTCCCGCTTCGCGAGGTTTTGCCATGCAAACGCTAAGGCGCGTCTGGGAGCACCTGGAGGAAGGCTTCATCGCTTTCCTGCTGGCCGCCATGACCCTGGTGACTTTCGTCTACGTCATGCTCAACAACATCTACACGCTGTTCTTTTCCCTGGCGGACAAATGGACGTTCACCAGTGACTTCTTCAATGCCCTGGGCGATGGATCGATGACCTGGGCCCAGGACATGACCTGGAGCGTGGCGCTGACCAAGGCCATGTTCGGTTGGCTGATCTTCTTCGGTATTTCCTACGGCGTGCTCACTGCCGGCCACTTGGGCGTGGACGCGCTGGTCAAGCTGACCAGGCGCCCGGTGCAGCGCATTCTCGGCATGCTGGCCTGCCTGTGCTGCCTGGCCTATGCCGGGCTGTTCATGATTGCCAGCTACAAGTGGGTCAGTGCGGTGATGACCGCCCATATCGGCGCCGAAGACCTCGACCAGTACGGCGTGGACGTCGGCGACATCGTGGTGATCGTGCCCATCGGTTTCGCCATGGTGTTCATCCGCTACCTGGAAATTTTCTACCGCATCTTTACCCACCGTCAGGTCGGGTTGGGGCTGGCCGACGAGGCCGGTGAGGCCAGCAAGTTGGCCGGCAGCCATGAGGAGCGTCACTGATGGCCGTGCTCTGTCTGTTTCTGCTGTTGTTCGTGTTCATGTTCCTCGGCGTGCCGATCGCGATTTCCCTCGGGTTGTCCGGTGCGGTGTCGATCCTCATGTTCAGCCAGGACTCGGTGAGTTCCCTGGCGATCAAGCTGTTCGAGACCTCCGACGCCTACACCTTCCTGGCGATCCCGTTCTTCCTGTTGTCCGGGGCGTTCATGACCACCGGCGGCGTGGCGCAGCGGCTGATCGACTTCGCCAACGCCTGTGTCGGCCACATCCGAGGCGGTCTGGCCATCGCGGCGGTGCTGGCGTGCATGCTGTTCGCGGCGCTGTCGGGCTCCTCGCCGGCCACGGTGGCGGCGGTCGGTTCGATTGCCGTGGCGGGCATGGTGCGTTCCGGTTACCCGAAGGAGTTCGGCGCCGGGATCATCTGCAACGCCGGTACCCTGGGCATCCTGATTCCGCCGTCGATCGTGATGGTGGTGTACTCGGCGGCCACGGAAACCTCGGTGGGCAAGCTGTTCATGGCCGGGGTGATTCCTGGGATCCTGCTGGGCCTGATGCTGATGGTGGCGATCTATATCGTCGCGCGCATCAAGAAGCTGCCGGCGCAGCCACGGGCGACCTTCCGTGAGTGGTTGCGCTGCGCACGTCGTGCGTTCTGGGGGCTGTTGCTGTTGGTGATCATCCTCGGCGGGATCTACAGCGGCATGTTCACCCCGACCGAAGCGGCGGCGGTGGCAGCGGTGTACTCGGCGTTCGTCGCGCTGTTCATCTACAAGGACATGAAGTTCCGCGATTGCCCCAAGGTGCTGCTGGAGTCCGGGCGCCTGGCGATCATGCTGATGTTCATCATCGCCAACGCCATGCTGTTCGCCCATGTGCTGACCACTGAGCAGATCCCCCAGGAAATCACCGCGTGGGTGATCTCGGAAGGGCTGACGCCGATCGGGTTCCTGATCATGGTCAACATTGTGCTGCTGGTGGCGGGCAGTTTCATGGAGCCGTCGGCCATCGTGCTGATCCTGGCGCCGATCTTCTTCCCGATCGCCATGAAGCTGGGCATCGATCCGATTCACCTGGGCATCGTGATGGTGGTCAACATGGAAATCGGCCTGGTGCATCCACCGGTGGGGCTGAACCTGTTCGTGACTTCGGCGGTAACCGGCCTGAGCCTGGGGCAGACCATCCGCGCGGCGCTGCCGTGGCTGATGATCCTGCTGGTGTTCCTGATCATGGTCACCTACCTGCCGTTCATCTCCCTGGCGTTGCCGCACTGGTTGGGGATGTAACATGTAAAAAATGTGGGAGCCGGGCTTGCCCGCGATGGCGGTGTGTCAGTTGCCAGATTCACAGGCT
>NZ_JBSVWB010000042.1:0-56200 GCF_054071795.1 Pseudomonas sp. SDO5271_S396 | reverse complement strand
TTGCCTGCGATAGCGGTGTGTCATCTGGCGATAAGTCGACTGATACTCCGCCATCGCAGGCAAGCCAGCTCCCACATTTGATCGATGGTGTTTGTTAAATAGCGGTCCCAAGCAGGGAACGATCAGTCCCTGTTTGGGACCGCTTCAAGATGCAGGCGACGGGCTGACTTGCTCCAACGCTCTATCAACCAGCATCTGCCCCAGCTCCGCCATTTGCTGGATGCCGAGCAGGATTGCACGCTGGGAGGTGTCCAGGTCGAAGGCCAGGTTGCAGGTGAGTGCGTTGAGGGAAGACAGGGTTTCGCTGGCTGCACACAACAAGTTCATGCACAGCCCAAAATCTCGCAGGAAAAATCCGAAGCCAATCGGTCTACAACCTCATGTCTATGCTCACAGCACCCAAACCTTCGAGCGGATAGCTGCGGTACTCATAAACTTCACTACGAACAATGAGGTGGATGACACCATCCACCTGACTCACTTGGACATCAGGCTCTTTGGTTTTCAAAAAGGGATGTGCCGAAACCAGCGCTGTCAGTATCTCCTGATCACTGCCTAAATCCTTATGAACGTAGTACCTGTAGGAAAACCCCACTGTCGCATCGCCCTGGCCGTCACGGGCGCCATAAATCGAGCTGCCGTTGCCCAAGGAGTATTTCAAAACCACTTCGTCCAAATCCGGTGTACCGGGCGACATGATCCAACTGCCCCCAATGTAAACCAGGCAAGCCACGAGCAGCCAATTACGCAGTTGCGCCTTTAGCGATACGGCCATTTTCGGATTCTTTCTGGAAGTGAGAAGCGCCGAACCTAGTCATTTCACCCAGGCCTGAAAACCCAGCAAATCCAGATAAAGAACTCGACTACGGCAACTACATCCAATTCCGACAAGACTTCTGGATTTGCGCGGATCGATTGATATCTGGAGACAAACGCAATTCAGTGTGGGAGCTGGCTTGCCTGCGATGGCGGTGGGTCAGCTGTTGATGCAGTGACAGACAAACTGCTATCGCAGGCAAGCCAGCTCCCACATTGGATCCTAACAGGGATTAGGTTCAGGCCAGACCTGACTCCACCAGCAAGGCTTCAAGCCCCATCAGGTCCGGCACCTTCGCCACATGCTCGCCCACTTGCACCGCCGCCAGTTCCAGTGGGCACAGCGGCACGTCCACGTAGCTCAGCTCGCTGTCGAGCTTGTACGAGCGGGGGATCCCCTGGATCACCAGCGCGATGAACTTCAACGACGGTCGCCCGCCCAGCGCATTCAGCACCACGATTCGCGAGCGTTCGCCGATCACGATGGCCTCGCCGCACACCGCTTCGAAGCTGATCAGCGGCAGTTGCCGATCCCGCCAGGTCACTTGCCGCAAATACCACGGCGGCGCATCGCTGGCCGGTTCGCCGCGCTGGAAGTCGATCAGCTCGGCGATGGCGACGTTGGGCAGCACCAGGTGGCGGTCGGCCAGGGGCAACAGCAGGCCGGTGAGTTGGCTGGTGCGGTGATCAAGCATGGGACTTGCTCCAGTAGGCGATGCTCTCCAGCAGCACCGATTCCTGATACGGCTTGCCGAGATAGTCATTCACGCCGATGGCCATGGCGCGGTCGCGGTGCTTCTGGCCGGTGCGAGAGGTGATCATGATGATCGGCAGGCGCATCAGTCGCGGATCGTTGCGCACTTGCATGGCCACTTCGAAGCCGTCCATGCGCGGCATTTCGATGTCGAGCAGCATCAGGTCCGGCAGGTGTTCTTCGAGCACGGCAATGGCGTCGATGCCGTCTTTGGCGGTGAGTACGTTCATGCCGTTGCGTTCCAGCAAACGGCTGGTGACTTTGCGTACGGTGACTGAGTCGTCCACCACCAACACCAGCAACGGGCGCTTTTTCAGCGGGTCGTTGAGGATCAGCGGCGCGTCGGTCACCCGGGCCGGCAAGGCCGGTTGCCGGGCGCGAATGTGCGCCAGCAGGTCGATGATCAACACCACGCGACCATCGCCCAGAATGGTCGCCCCGGACAGGCCCTGCACAGCGGCAAACTGCGGCCCCAGGCCCTTGACCACGATTTCCCGCGTGCCGGCCATGGCATCCACGTGCACCGCCACATGCCGCTCATTGCACTGCACCAGCAAGAGCGGGACCGGCTGGTACTGGCCCAGCAGCTTCGGACGGTTGACGGTGTGCAGCAGGTCGCCCAGGTAGAACAACTCGTAGCGCTGTCCGGCGTACTCGTAGCTCGGCGGGTCGAGCTGATAGTGCCCGGCCAGTTCATGGGGCAGCACGCTCACCAGACCTTCGATGGTGTTGAGGGGTATCGCGTATTGGTCGTCCGCACATTGCACCATCAGCGCCCGGTTGACCGAGACGGTAAATGGCAGGCGAATGCGAAAGTGCACGCCCGCCCCCGGGGTCGACTCAATGAACATCGAACCGCCCAACTGACGCACTTCCTCGTGCACCACGTCCATGCCCACGCCCCGTCCGGAAATCTGCGTGATCTTCTCGGCGGTGGAAAAGCCCGGCTGCAGGATGAACTGCAACACATCACGGTCGCTCATCTCTTGATGCGGACCGAGCAAGCCACGCTTGATCGCCTTGCGCCGCACCGCTTCCAACGGCACACCGGCGCCGTCGTCGCGCATGTCGAAAACGATGTCGCCACCTTCGTGGGTCAGGTCCAGGGTGATGCGGCCTTTTTCCGGCTTGCCCGCCAGCAAGCGCGCCTCCCGCGGCTCCAGGCCATGGTCGACGGCATTGCGCAGCATGTGCTCCAAAGGCGCCGCCATGCGTTCCAGTACGTTGCGGTCCATCTCGCCCTCGGCGTTGCCGACGATGAACTCCACGTCCTTGCCCAACTCGCCCGCCACCTGGCGCACGATGCGCTTGAGGCGCGGCAACATGCGCTCGAAGGGCACCATGCGCGTGCGCATCAGGCCCTCTTGAAGCTCAGTGTTGATGCGCGCCTGTTGTTGCAGCAGGTCGTGGGCATCCTGGTTGCGGCTGTCGAGGGTGTCCTTGAGGTCGAGCAGGTCGGAGGCCGATTCGGACAGCGCCCGGGACAACTGCTGCAACTGGGAATGACGGTCCATTTCCAGCGGGTCGAACTCTTCGTAGCCCAGGCGCTCGGCCTCGGCCTGCTGGCGGCTGAGAATACGGCCCTGGGTTTCAGTGTCGAGGCGGCGCAGTTGGTCGCGCATGCGCTCGATGGTGGTCTCCACTTCGTTGAGCGCAATGCGCGCGTCGTTGACCTGCTGCTCGATACGCCCACGGAAGATCGAGGTTTCACCGGCCAGGTTGACCAGGTCATCCAGCAGCTCGGCGGAGATTTTCACCATATCGGCGGCAGGGTCCACCACCGCCTCAGCCTTGCCCGCCGGCAGCGCCACCGGCATCACCGCCTCTTCACTCGGGTGCACCAGGCTCTTGATGCGTTCGATCAGTTTGTCCACCGAGCCCACCGGTAAACCGTCCGCTACCGCGTCGATCATCTGGGCCAGGCGGTCGTGGCAACCTTGCAACAGCGCGAACAATTCGGGGGATGAAGCCAGTTGGCCGGCAGACAGGCCCTCGTAGAGAAATTCCAGTTCATGGGCCAGGTCACCGATCGGGCCGATCTCGACCATGCGCGCACCGCCCTTGAGGGTGTGCAGGTCGCGCAACAGGGTTTCCACTTCCTGACGGTTGCCGGGCTCGGCCTGCCAGCGCGAGAGCGCCGCGCTGGAGCTGTCGAGAATGTCGGCGGCTTCTTCGAGGAAGATCTCCAGCAAATCGGGATCGGCACTCGATGCCTGGGCCACAGGGGCCGGCGTCGCGGGCGAACCGCTCTGTCGCAGGGCCCGCAGCTTGTCGACCAGTTCAGTGCTGTCACTCAAGGGCTGGTGCTGCTGTAACTGATCCAGCTGCAAGGCCAGCCGTTCATGGCTGTCCATCAGCACGAGGGACAACTCGGGGGAATAGCTGTAGCGCCGGTCCACCAACCCTTCGTACAGGCACTCCAGCTCATGGGCCAGGTCGCCCACCGGGCCGATTTCGGCCATGCGCGCGCCGCCCTTGAGGGTGTGCAGGTCGCGTTGCAACGACGACAACGGCGCCAGGCTGTCCGGTTCCAGCAACCAGCGCTTGAGAGACTGCCCGGCGCTGTCTAGGATATCCACGGCCTCTTCAAGGAAGATCTCGACGATCTCGTCGTCCACGTTGGAGCCTTGATCCAACTGCGCGGTGGCGGCACCGAGTTCGGCGATACGCGGAGCCTGGTGGCCGTCGGTACTGATCAAGCCCGTGGCCGATGGGTCCAGCGCACCGTCCAGCAACTCGCGCAGGGCTTCGACCCGCGCCGGTGCCGGGCTGATTTCCTGACCGGCGGCCAGTTGGTCGAGCATGTTGATCAGTGCGTCATGGGCCTGTTCGGCCTCCAGGAAAAACCGCTCGCTCACCGCCAGGCTGCTTTCTTCCACGGCGCCATACAAGTCGAGCAAGGCTTCGCACAGCGCGTCGATGGCGTGCAGGTCAGCGAGGTGCGCGCCCTCCCCCAGCGTCGTCAATTCGTCCAGCAGTGCGGTCAGCTCCTGACGCTCGCCGGGGTGCTGCTGCCAACGGCGCAGCAGGCTTTCGGCATCGAGCAGGATGTCCATGCCCTGGGCCAGGAAGTTGGCGATCAACTGCGGATCGCGCTTGATGCGCAGGCCGGTATTCGGTGCGTCGAGCAGCGCGGCAAGCTGCTGGTCGAGCAGGCCCTGGGTACGCTTGATCAGGTCCTGCGCACCGGGGATGGGCACCAGCGGGTCACTGTCCAACTGGCGCAGCCCGCGCTGGAACACGCCTTCGGCCTCCAGCAGCAACTCCACTTCGTCCAGGTCCAGGGGCAGGCGGTGGGCCTTGTATTCGCGGGTCAGGTGATCCAGCGGTCGCGCCAGTTCGGCAATCGGCAACACGCCGGCCATGTAGGCGCTGCCTTTGAGGGTGTGCAGGGCGCGTTGCAGTTCATCGCTGACTTGCAACGGCACATGCTCGGCGGCCTGTTGCAGGAAATGGTTGAGGCTGTCCAGGTGGCTCTGGGCTTCGTTGCGGAAGATCTCCAGCAGCATCGGGTCGTGGCCTTCGGCAGCGGCTTGCGTGCCACTGGCCAACGCATGGGCGCGAGCCGCCAGGGCGTCGACTTCATCCCGCTGGCGCTGATGACCGTTGGCGAAATCGGCGATCAGCTCCGGCAACAGCGCCACCGCCTCGTCCAGCACCTGTTGCACCTCGGGGCCCAGGGCCACGCTGCGCTCCAGTACGCGGTTCAGCAGGTTTTCCACGGCCCAGGCCAGCTCGGCCAACACCAGGGCACGCACCATGCGGCCACTGCCCTTCAGGGTGTGGAAGGCGCGGCGCATTTCGCCCTGGGCGGTCTTATCGGTGCTGGCCGGCAGAAAGTGGTGCAGCACCTCCAGCACTTCGTCGGTTTCTTCGAGGAACACGTCGCGCAGTTCGTCATCGACCGGCTCTTCACTGGCCGGCGGGGGCAACAGACTGCCGGGACGTTGCAGTGCCGGCGGGTTCAGGCGGGAGGTCGGGCTGGCCAGTGCGTCGAAACGCGATTGGCTCTGCGCAGCGTCGATGGAAGGCATGTCGGGCGCAGCTGTCTGCGTCGGGCGCCAGGGTTTCTCGGCAGGCAGGTAACCCAGCACAGCCAGGCCTCGGGCGGCCAGCTCCAGCACGCGTTCACCGGGGGCATCCGGGTCCTGGAGCATGCGCTCCAGGTAATACTCCAGGCTGCTGATCACATCGGCGAAAGCATCCTGTTGTGCCTCGGAAGGCGTGGCATCGCCGGCCATGAAGTGCTCGTCGACGTAGTCGGTGCAACCGCGCATCAGGCTGGCCGCCCGTGGCAGCGGAATCATCGCCAGGGCGCCGCGCACCTGGCTCAACAACTCCGGCAGGGACTCCAGGCGCTGGCGGTCCCAGTCTGCCTCGATGCAATCGATCACCAGTTCCTTGGCCTGCTTGAGGCACTGGCAGGACTCGCGGATCACCAACTGGTGAATCTGCGTCAGGTCGGTGGTGGGCAGGCGGCTTTCTTCGCGGCTTTCCGGCTCGACGGTACCGACCATGCCCGCCAGCGTGGCTTCGACGTACAGCAAGGCACCGGCGACATCCATCAACACCGCGTCGTTGGGTTCGCGCTGACCCTGGGCCAGGCTCAGCACCACCGCCAATTGGTCGATGATCACTTTGCGCGGCTGGCCGAAGCCAAGCACCGCCAGGGTATCGGCGATCTGCCGCAGCGGCGCCAGCAGTGCATCGAGGTCGCTGGTGTGCTGCCGGTCGCTGCGCACGAACAGGTCGAGGCGCTCTTTCACCCGCACCAGTTCTTCACACAAGGCCCCGAGCACCGAGCCCATGGCATTGCGGTCCGGTCCGGCCAGGCGGGCGCGCTCGGCGTCGACCACAGTGCTGTCGGGCAAGGCCTCATCCAGGCCATAACGTTCTTTCAGGCTTTGCATGCGCGGTGTCGGCCGAGTGACCTTGGCCACATAAAACAACAGGCTCTTGAGCAACTCGTCCGGTGCCGGCTGGTTGATTCCGCCGATGCCCTGGGCCAGCAGGCGCTTGAGTTGCTTGTCGCTGGCCTTGAGCAGGCTGCGCAGTGCCGGGCTATTGGCGATCACGCCGGTCAGCATGCCTTCGACCAATGCCGAAGTGACTTGCCACAACGGCAACAGCGGCGCGCCCTGGCACAGGGCTTCCAGACGCGCGAAGACCCGCGCCATGTCTTCCAGGTTGCTCGGGCCATGGTCTTCCCGCAGCAAACCGGCCAGGGCTTGTTGCAGCAGGTGGTGCCATTGGCGCAACTGGTCGGCCAGGTCGGGTGCCGCCCGTTGGGTCAGGGCCTCATCGGGCAACGGCGCAATCGACAGCAGCTGCGGGCTGAACAGGCTGGTCTCCGACAGCAGGCTTTCGCCCCTCGCGCTGCGCAGGTCGTTGAGCAATGGCAACACCACCAGCGGCAAGTCACGGCGAGCGCTGTGCACCCGGTCCAGGTACAGCGGCAGTTGATTGAGGGCCTGTTGCAGCAGGCGGATGCCTTCGTCGCGCTGGCCAATACGTCCGGCCTGCAAGGCCAGGGCCAGCTCTTCGAGCTCTTCGGCCAGCAAGGCGGCGCCGTAGAACTCGACCATCTGCAACGCGCCATGCACCTGATGGATACCGGCCAGGCAGTCGTCGATGACGCCGCTGTCACCCGTTTCGACAAACGCGTCCAGCGCCGAACGCGCCTGCTTCAAGGTGTCGGCAATGTCGCCCTTGACCCATTCGAGGGCCACGTAGTCGTGCCGATCAACCATAACTGCTCCGCTTAGAATTCGTGGGTTGCTGGTGTTGCAGAGATCTCAAACCGAATGGAGATCCAATGTGGGAGATGGGTTGCCTGCTCCCACAGTTAGACTGTGGTGTTCTTTAGAATGCATTTCAATTGTCGGCCTGCTTGGGCGGCGGCAACGTGAAACCCGACACCGACCTTCGCAACTGGCTGGCCATTTTCGCCAGGTTGCCGATGCTCTCGGCAGTCGCCGTAGACCCCGACGAGGTCTGGGTGGTGATCTGCTGGATCACGTTCATGGTCAGGGAAATCTGTCCCGCCGAACGGGTCTGTTGCTGCGCCGCGTTGGAAATGCTCTGGATCAGCGCGGCCAGGGTTTTCGATACGCCTTCGATCTCTTCCAGCGCCACGCCGGCGTCCTGGGCCAGCCGTGCGCCGCGCACCACTTCGGTGGTGGTCTGCTCCATGGAGGTCACGGCTTCATGGGTGTCGGTCTGGATCGCCCGCACCAGGGTTTCGATCTGGCGGGTAGCCGCCGAGGAGCGCTCGGCCAACCGCTGCACTTCATCGGCCACCACCGCAAAACCACGCCCGGCGTCGCCGGCCATGCTGGCCTGGATCGCCGCGTTGAGGGCAAGAATGTTGGTCTGGTCGGCAATGTCATCGATCAGGCTGACGATGTCGCCAATTTCCTGGGACGACTCGCCCAGGCGCTTGATGCGCTTGGCGGTGTCCTGGATCTGTTCGCGGATGTTGTCCATGCCGTGGATGGTGTTGTGCACCACCTCGTTGCCCTTGTTGGCGATTTCCACCGAACGCTCCGCCACCGCCGACGATTCGGCGGCGTTGGCCGACACCTGGTCGATGGACTGCGCCATTTCGTTAACCGCGGTGGAAGCCTCGGCAATCTGTTGGGCCTGATGCTCGGAAGCCTGGGCCAGGTGCATGGCGGTGGCCTGGGTGTCCTGCACCGCGCCAGCGACTTGCCCGGCGGTGAGGTTGATGGTGGCGACCAGGTCGCGCAGTTGATCCACGGAATAGTTGATCGAGTCGGCGATGGTGCCGGTAAAGTCTTCAGTCACCGAAGCGGTCACCGTCAGGTCGCCGTCAGCGAGGTCTTCGATTTCATCGAGCAGGCGCATGATCGCGTTCTGGTTGCGCTCGTTCTTCTCGGCGGTCTCATGCAGTTGGCGGTTGGTTTCGCGCACCATCACCAGGCCGATCAGGATGATCGAGGTCAGCGCCAGCAAGCCCAGCACGTAGCCACCGATGGTGTCGAAACTGCGCCCGCTGGCGAGGTTTTCGAAACCGGTGGCCAGGTGCGAGGCCTCATCGAGCAGGGTTTGCGAGAGGTTGAAGATGTTGCTCGCCGAGGCGCGCACCTGGAACAGCTGCGGCGAGGTCTCCAGGATTTCATCCACGGAGCCTGAAACGAACTCGAACAGTTCGGCGATTTCCGCCAGCCGCGCCCGGGCGTCATGGTCTTCGACCTGGCTGATGCGCAGGCCCGGATTGCCCTGGAGCATGCCGTTGAGTACCTGGCCAAAGCGGTTGGCATCGCGGCCAAAGGCATCGGCGGCCTGAACCGCTGTATCGTCGCCGGCGAGCACGGTATTGACCGCCCCCAGAATACGTTCGGCCAGCAGTGACTGGCGCTGGGCCAACGCCACCTGGCTGGCCGGGGCACCGCGTTGCAACAGGATGTCGACCACCTTTTCCGACTCCATCTGCAATTGCGGCACGGTTTCAGCCAGGGTCGCGGCCACCTGGTGCAGCGACAGCACGGTCTGTTCACTGGCCAGGATCGCGTCGGTATTTTTCAGTAGCGCTTCCCAGTCGGTCTGCACCGCGCGCATCTCGGCACGCACCGCGTTGGGCGCCGCCGGCAGGCCCGTCTCGAGGTCGCCTTTTTTCAGGTAGCCCCAGCGCTGGGCAAAGTCGTTGCGCGCGTCAGACAGCAGCTTGAACGCGGCAGCCTTGCCGGCGGCGGCTTCGGTGGCGTTCTTGGCGATGCGCTGGGACAGCACGCGCAGCTCACCGGCATGGCCGATGTACTGTTTGTCGTAGGTGGACTGGGTGTTGAGGTACGCGAAGTTGGCAAACAACAGCATGATGAACACGATCAGCGCGATGAACAGCACGATGATCTGCGAGCGGCTGCGCGAACCGGCCTGGGGTTTGAGCGGGGTGGCGGTGGTCATGCGGCGACATCCATGAAGCCTGGAGCCTGGGCCAGGGCGAAAGGGCTGAAGACCTGCCACGACGGGTCGCCGTGGAAACGACCCGTGATGAAGGGGGCGTCGGTGGCGATACTCGTCACCCACGCGTCTTGTTCGAAATGCTGCATTCCCGCCACCTCGTCCACCAGCAGCCCGACAAACAGGTCATTGAATTCCACCACCAGCACGCGCCGCTGCTTGCGCGCCCGGGACAGCTCGAGGCCGAGGAAACCGCCCAGGTCCATCACCGGCAGCAGACGCCCGCGCAGGTTGGCCACGCCTTTGACCCACGGCTTGACGCCGGGCATCAGGGTACAGCGCGGTTCGTGCAACACCTCGGCGACTTCGCCCATGGGCGCCACGTACCACTGCTCTCCCAGGCGAAAACCGATGCCGCTCCAACGCTGCAAACGGGTTTCCTGGGAAGGCAGGTCGGCGGCCAGCAGGCGGCAGCGACGGTCGATGTCCAGCAGCAACTCGAACGCGGTTTGCGACTCGGTCATGATGCCTGCCGTCAGCCGGCCAGTACCTTGTTCAGGGTGGCGATCAGGGTTTCTTCATCCACCGGCTTGGTCAGGTAGTCCTTGGCCCCCTGGCGTGCGCCCCAGATCTTGTCGGTCTCCTGGTCCTTGGTGGTGATGATGATGATCGGGATGCCGTTGGTTTCCGGCTCCTTGGACAACTGGCGGGTGGCCTGGAAGCCGTTGAGGCCCGGCATCACGATGTCCATGAGTACCGCATCGGGCAGTTCCTGGCGGGCCAGGGCCACGCCGTCCGCACCGTTTTCGGCCTTGAGGACCTGGTGGCCATGCTTTTCCAGCATGCCGGTCAATTTGTACATTTCGGTCGGCGAATCGTCGACGATCAGAACACGTGCCATGGTTTTCCCCACTACATTGGTCCGCGCCAGCCCTTGTGAGGCGGCGTCAGTGTGCTTGTTCTACTGCGGCGAAGCCGGGCACGTAGGCCTTGATTGCGCCCAGCAGTTCTTCCTTGCTGAAAGGCTTGGTCAAAAACTGATCGACACCCACGATGCGCCCCTTGGCCTTGTCGAACAGACCGTCCTTGGAGGACAGCATGATCACCGGGATCGACTTGAACGCCGGGTTGTTCTTCACCAGGGCGCAGGTCTGGTAGCCATCCAGGCGCGGCATCATGATGTCGACAAAGATGATGTGCGGGTGGTGATCGACAATCCTGGCCAACGCATCGAAACCGTCGATGGCCGTGATGACATCGCACCCCACGTTCTTCAACAGGGTTTCTGCGGTGCGCCGGATCGTTTTCGAATCGTCGATCACCATCACTCTCAAGGCGTTGGAATGCTGTTCCATATCTGCTCTACCATCGCCACAGCGAATCGGTTTTCGGTGCGTACTGCCTGATCTTGCACAGGGCGGGCGCCGCAAGCCTTGGAATTCAAGGGCTGCTGAGCCGTGGCAGTCTTTTTAGCACAGTCTCGGGGAGCAATCTATCGAGCGGCCTGCCCGGTGGTTTTTCCTTGACCCGCAACGGCCGCAGCGCCACTCTGACGCCACTTTCATGCTTCCCAAATTTGCCAAAGGAAATCCCCCATGAGCGTTCGCGTCGGCATTGTCATGGACCCCATCGCCAGCATCTCCTATAAAAAGGACAGCTCGCTGGCCATGCTCCTGGCCGCCCAGGCCCGCGGCTGGACACTGTTCTATATGGAGCAGCGCGACCTTTACCAAGGCGAAGGCGTGGCCCGCGCGCGCATGCGCCCACTGCAAGTGTTCGCCAACCCGGAAAAGTGGTTCGAGCTGCAAGACGAAATCGACAGCCCGCTGAGCGATCTGGACGTGATCCTGATGCGCAAGGACCCGCCGTTCGACATGGAATTCGTCTACTCCACCTACCTGCTGGAGCAAGCCGAAAACGCCGGCGTGCTGATCGTCAACAAGCCGCAGAGCCTGCGCGACTGCAACGAAAAGCTGTTCGCCACGCTGTTCCCGCAATGCACACCGCCGACCGTGGTCAGCCGCCGCGCCGACGTGCTGCGTGAATTCGCCGCCAAGCACGGCGATGTGATCCTCAAGCCGCTGGACGGCATGGGCGGCACCTCGATCTTCCGTCACCGCGCCGGCGACCCGAACCTGTCGGTGATTCTGGAGACTCTGACCGCCCTGGGCACCCAGCAGATCATGGGCCAGGCGTACCTGCCGGCGATCAAGGACGGCGACAAGCGCATCCTGATGATCGACGGTGAGCCGGTGGACTACTGCCTGGCGCGCATCCCGGCGGCCGGCGAGACCCGGGGCAACCTGGCGGCCGGCGGTCGTGGCGAAGCGCGCCCGCTGTCGGACAAGGACCGCTGGATCGCCAGCCAGGTCGGCCCGACCCTGCGCGAGAAGGGCCTGCTGTTCGTCGGCCTGGACGTGATCGGCGAGCACCTGACCGAAATCAACGTCACCAGCCCGACCTGTATTCGCGAGATCGACAACGCATTTGGCACGAACATCGGCGAAATGCTGATGGCGGCCATCGAGCGCAAGCTACAAGCCAAGTGACATAGAACAGCCGGACACCTGCCAACATTGCGTTATCATGCGCCACCTGTGAAACGCGCGATGTTGGTTTTTTTTGTCATGACGCTCCCGTCCGATCTTCCTCCCGAACTCTCCCACAGTGGCGTGCGCCCGGCTGATCGGCTCGGATTCACCCTGTTTCTGGCGGCACTGATCCACCTGGCTCTCATCCTCGGACTGGGCTTCACCTTCGCCGAACCCAAGCAGATCACCCAGACCCTGGAAATCACCCTCGCTACCTTCAAGAGCGAAAAAAAGCCCGAGAAGGCTGACTTTCTCGCCCAGGACAACCAGCAGGGCAGCGGTACCCTGGACAAGAAAGCCATACCCAAGACCACCGAAGTGGCGCCGTTCCAGGACAACAAGGTCAATAAAGTCACCCCGCCACCGCCGGCACCCAAGCCCGAAGTCAAGCAGGCCGCGCCCAAGGCGACCGTTGCCACCGTCGCGCCCAAGCCACAAAAAGCCCCGGTGCAACGCGAGAAAACCAAGACCGAACCGCAACCCGAGCCCGTCAAGCCGGCGCCGACGTTCGACAGTTCACAACTGTCCGACGAAATCTCCAGCCTGGAAGCCGAGCTGGCCAACGAGCAGCAGCTCTATGCCAAGCGCCCGCGCATCTACCGCCTGAACGCGGCCTCGACCATGCGCGACAAAGGTGCCTGGTACAAAGACGAATGGCGCAAGAAAGTCGAACGCATCGGCAATCTGAACTATCCGGACGAAGCCCGCCGCCAGCAGATCTACGGCAATTTGCGCCTATTGGTGTCGATCAACCGTGACGGCACACTCTATGAAGTGCAGGTGCTGGAATCGTCCGGCCAGCCTCTGCTGGACCAGGCCGCCCAGCGCATCGTGCGTCTGGCCGCGCCCTTTGCCCCGTTCAGCGGCGACTTGAACGATGTGGACCGCCTGGAAATCATCCGCACCTGGAAATTCGCCAAGGGCGACCGGCTGTCCAGCAACTAACGGTTTCAGATCATTCCCACGCAGAGCGTGGGAACAATCAGCCTCCGTCACCACACTTGTCAGCCAGCCCCTCCACCGCCACACTAGCGGGCATGAAAAATGTCAGCCCGACCTACCTCAAGCACCAATTCCTGATCGCCATGCCCCATATGGCCGACCCGAACTTTGCGCAGACCTTGACCTACATCGTCGAGCATACGGCCAATGGTGCCATGGGGCTGGTCATCAACCGCCCGCAAGAGCTGAACCTGGCGGACATCCTTGAGCAACTGCGCCCCGAGGTCCATCCGCCGGCGCGCTGCCAGGGCGTGCCGATCTACATCGGCGGCCCGGTACAGACCGATCGTGGCTTTGTGCTGCACCCGACCGGGCAGAAGTTCCAGGCCACGGTAGATCTGGAAGGCGTGTCGCTGTCCACCTCACAGGACGTGCTGTTCGCCATCGCCGACGGCGTGGGCCCCGAACACAGCGTGATCACCCTCGGTTACGCCGGCTGGGAAGCCGGGCAACTGGAGGCGGAGCTGGCCAGCAATGCCTGGCTGACGTGCCCGTTCGATGCCGAAATCCTGTTCAACACCCCCAGCGAACTGCGACTGGAAGCGGCGGCGGCCAAGCTGCGCATCAACCTGAGCCTGCTCACCAGCCAGGCAGGACACGCCTGATGGCTTTGCGCTTGATCCTCGGGTTCGACTACGGCACCAAACAGATCGGCGTGGCGGTCGGCCAGGTGATCACCGGCCAGGCCCGCGAGCTGTGCACCTTGAAAGCCCAGAACGGCGTGCCGGACTGGAACCAGGTCGAAGCCCTCATTAAAGAATGGAAACCCGACGCGGTGGTTGTCGGCCTGCCCTTGAACATGGACGGCAGCCCCAGCGACATGTGCGTACGCGCCGAGAAATTCGCCCGCCGCCTGAATGGCCGCTACAACCTGCCCTTCTATACCCACGATGAACGCCTCACCACGTTCGAGGCCAAGGGCGAGCGTCTGGCCCGAGGCGGGCAGAAAGGCAGCTACCGCGACAACCCCGTGGACGCCATCGCCGCCGCGCTGCTGTTGCAGGGCTGGCTGGATGAAAACACGGCTTTATTTGAATCCTGACTGACGCGGCTTGCCGCGTCTTTTTACGTTTGAGCCCGGACCCTGGCTGCGCCAAGGTCCTGAAGGAGCCTGCATGAGCTTGCCGAACCCCGCCGAACTGATCAGCCAAATGGCCACGAGCCTCACGGCCCATCTGCAACACCGCAACATCAGCGAGCCACGCTTCATCGGCATTCGCACCGGCGGTGTGTGGGTGGCCCAGGCACTGCTGGAGGCGCTGGGCAACGATGCGCCGCTGGGCACCCTTGATGTGTCGTTCTACCGTGACGACTTCAGCCAGAACGGCCTGCACCCGCAAGTGCGTCCGTCGGCCCTGCCGTTCGAGATCGAAGGCCAGCATCTGGTGCTGATCGATGACGTGCTGATGAGCGGTCGCACCATTCGTGCGGCCCTCAACGAACTGTTCGACTACGGCCGCCCGGCCAGCGTAACGCTGGTGTGCCTGCTGGACCTGGACGCCGGCGAACTGCCGATCAGCCCGGACGTGGTCGGCGCGACGCTGTCGCTGGAAGCCCGTCAGCGGGTAAAATTGTCCGGTCCCACGCCGCTCGTACTCGAACTGCAAGACCTTGTCCCTTAAACCGCCTTGTAAAGAGTCCCCGCGATGACGCCTCTAGATGCCAAGCGCCCGCTGCAGCTCAATGCTCAGGGCCAGTTGCAACACTTCCTGTCGCTCGACGGTTTGCCCCGCGAACTGCTCACCGAAATCCTCGACACCGCCGACTCGTTCCTTGAAACGGGTGGCCGCGCGGTGAAAAAAGTCCCGTTGCTGCGTGGTAAAACCATCTGCAACGTGTTCTTCGAAAACTCCACCCGCACCCGCACCACCTTTGAACTGGCGGCCCAGCGGCTGTCGGCTGACGTGATCACGCTGAACGTGTCCACCTCGTCGGCGAGCAAGGGCGAAACCCTGCTCGACACCCTGCGCAACCTGGAAGCCATGGCCGCCGACATGTTCGTGGTGCGCCACGGCGACTCCGGCGCTGCGCATTTCATTGCCGAGCACGTGTGCCCGCAGGTGGCGATCATCAACGGCGGCGATGGCCGCCACGCCCACCCGACCCAGGGCATGCTCGACATGCTCACCATCCGGCGGCACAAGGGCAGCTTCGAAAACCTGTCGGTGGCCATCGTCGGCGACATCCTGCACTCGCGGGTAGCGCGCTCGAACATGCTGGCACTCAAGGCCCTGGGTTGCCCGGATATCCGCGTGATCGCGCCAAAAACCCTGCTGCCCATCGGCATCGAGCAGTATGGCGTAAAGGTCTACACCGACATGGCCGAAGGCCTCAAGGACGTGGACGTGGTGATCATGCTGCGCCTGCAACGCGAGCGCATGGCCGGTGGCCTGCTGCCGAGCGAGGGCGAGTTCTACCGTCTGTTCGGCCTCACCACCGCCCGCCTGGCCGGCGCCAAGCCGGATGCCATCGTGATGCACCCGGGGCCGATCAACCGCGGGGTTGAGATCGAGTCGGCGGTGGCCGATGGCTCGCAGTCGGTGATCCTGAACCAGGTCACCTACGGCATCGCGATCCGCATGGCGGTCATGTCCATGGCCATGAGCGGGCAGACCGCGCAACGTCAATTCGAGCAGGAGAACGCCCAGTGAAGCTCAGCATTCTCGGCGCCCGAGTCATCGATCCGGCCAGCGGCCTGGATCAAATTACCGATTTGCATCTGGAAGCCGGCAAGATCATTGCCATCGGCGCCGCGCCCGGTGGCTTCAACGCCAGCGAGACCATCGACGCCAAAGGCCTGGTGGCCGCGCCTGGTCTGGTCGACCTGAACGTCGCTCTGCGCGAGCCGGGCTACAGTCGCAAAGGCACCATCACCAGCGAAACCCGCGCCGCCGCCGCCGGTGGCGTGACCAGCCTGTGCTGCCCGCCGCACACCAAGCCGATTCTCGACACCTCGGCGGTGGCCGAGCTGATCCTCGATCGCGCCCGGGAAGCGGGTAATTGCAAGGTGTTCCCCATCGGCGCGCTGAGCAAAGGTCTGGAAGGCGAACAACTCGCCGAGCTGATCGCCCTGCGCGATGCCGGCTGCGTGGCGTTCGGCAACGGTCTGGAGAGTTTCCGCAGCACCCGAACGCTGTTGCGCGCCCTGGAATACGCGGCCACCTTCGACCTGACGGTGATCTTTCACTCCCAGGACCGCGACCTGGCCGAAGGCGGGCTGGCCCATGAAGGCGCGGTCGCCAGCTTCCTCGGCTTGCCGGGCATTCCGGAAACCGCCGAAACCGTGGCCCTGGCCCGTGACCTGCTGCTGGTGGAACAAAGCGGCGTGCGTGCGCACTTCAGCCAGTTGACCAGCGCTCGTGGCGTCGCCTTGATCGCCCAGGCCCAGGCCCGTGGTTTGCCGGTGACCGCGGATGTCGCCCTCTACCAGCTGATCCTAACGGATGAGGCGCTGATCGACTTTTCGAGCCTGTATCACGTGCAACCGCCGCTGCGCACCCTGGCCGACCGTGAAGGCTTGCGGGCAGCGGTGAAGTCGGGCGTGGTTTCGTCGATTTCCAGCCATCACCAACCTCACGAGCGGGACGCCAAGCTGGCACCGTTTGGCGCGACAGAACCCGGCATCAGCAGCGTGGAGCTGTTGCTGCCGCTGGCGATGACACTGGTGGAAGATGGTTTGCTGGACTTGCCGACCCTGCTGACCCGTCTGAGTGCCGGCCCGGCCGAAGCCCTGCGCCTGCCGGCGGGCAAATTGGCGGTGGGTTCGGCGGCGGATCTGGTGCTGTTCGACCTGGGCAACTCCACGGTGGCCGGGGAGCAATGGTTGTCCAAAGGGGAAAACTGCCCGTTCATCGGCCATAGCCTGCCGGCGACGGTACGTTACACGCTGGTGGATGGACGCATCAGCTACCAGGCCTGATGAAACCCGACCGCTGTGTGGGCACGGTCAATGTGGGAGCTGGCTTGCCTGCGATGCAGGCACCTCGGTGGTTCAGGCAAACCGAGGTGATCCTATCGCAGGCAAGCCAGCTCCCACACAAGCCGGCGCCACATTTAATGGTGTGCAGACTCAGCGACCGCTGTTGCGCTCGGCATTACCCACCGAAATCTGCGTATTCAACGTCCAGAAGTCATACAGCACCCCCACCAGGAACAAACCGCCCGTGAGCAAGTAGATCAGGCCGCTGATCCATTTGCCCTGATACATGCGGTGCACGCCGAACACACCGAGAAACGCCAACAGAATCCAGGCCACGCTGTATTCGAGGGGCCCGGAGGTAAAGCGCAAGTCTGCCTCGCGGTCCATGGCCGGGATCAGGAACAAGTCGATCAGCCAGCCAATCCCCAGCAGGCCGAGGGTGAAAAACCAGATCGTGCCGGTGATGGGCTTGCCGTAATAGAAGCGGTGCGCGCCGGTAAAACCGAAAATCCAGAGCAAGTAACCGATCACCTTGCTGTGGGTGTCGTGTTGCGGGCCAACCTGTTGATAGGTGTTCATGGAGTACCTCTTTTGCCTCGATAGATAAATTTTTTCACTTTCTTTGTGACTTTTTTACAGGCGCCCGACGTACGGCAAATGGTATCTTCCCTGCCCTGAAAGCCTTATGCCACCTGACCTGTGTAGGACAATTGCGGTGATTCGTCGCGTTTTTCCTGATTTTGACGTCAAGGTTCAGTCGACAAACGGCCTGAGAACATCACAAAAAGCTGTTATAAAGTTGCGCGCTAACCCATAAGAGCCACGCCTAATGCGACCATTTTTCAAGACATGGCTAACCATCTGCCTATTAATGCCACTGGCCGCCCACGCCACCAATCGTGAGCAACGACTTCCCAACGTTAACGGTTTCACCCCTAAAGTTCACAGCACACCCAGCACTGCCAAATCGGTAAAGCTGACCGTTAACCGCCCGACTCAACTGAGCAAGGCCCACGGCAATTCAGCGCCAGGCCTCGCGGGCATCAATACCAAGCAAAGCAGCAACGTCCTCAGCCGCGCCGTCAACGTGCTCGGCACTCCTTATCGTTGGGGCGGCAGCAGCCCAAGTAAAGGGTTCGACTGCAGCGGCCTGGTGAAATATGCGTTCAATGACGTCAAGGCAGTGGATTTGCCTCGCACCTCCAACGCCATGGCGGCCGGCCACGGGTTGAAAGTCGATCGCAAGGACCTGAAACCGGGCGACCTGTTGTTCTTCAAACTCAAGAGCCGCCAGGTCAACCACGTTGCCATCTACCTGGGCAATGACCGTTTCATCCACGCCCCCCGTCGCGGCAAGGCCGTCAGCATCGATACGCTGAAGAAGCCGTTCTGGGACAAGAACTACGTGATCGCCAAGCGGGTGCTGCCTAAAGAGCAGAACAACAATCTGCGGGTCGTGCAGCGCTGATACAAAGAGCAGCAGCCTCCCCATTTGAAATGCAATCAACTGTGGGAGCTGGCTTGCCTGCGATGACGGTATGTCAGCTTGCACAGAAGTTGCCTGGCAGTCCGCTATCGCAGGCAAGCCAGCTCCCACATTCATATCAGTGTTCTCTAGATATCCGCTGGCACCCTCGCCTTCTCCCGCGCGTCCTCCCGGCTGATCACACCCTGGGCAACCAAAGCCTTCAAGCTCATATCCAGTGTCTTCATCCCCAACGCCCCGCCCGTCTGGATCGCCGAGACCATCTGCGCCACCTTGTCCTCGCGGATCAGGTTCCGAATCGCCGGCGTGCCCAGCATGATTTCATGGGCGGCCACGCGCCCGCCGCCGACTTTCTTGACCAGCACCTGGGACACCACGGCTTGCAATGACTCCGACAGCATGGCGCGGACCATCGCTTTTTCCCCCGCTGGGAACACATCCACCAGCCGGTCCACCGTCTTTGCTGCCGACGAGGTATGCAGCGTGCCAAAGACCAGGTGCCCGGTCTCTGCCGCCGTGAGGGCTAGGCGGATGGTTTCCAGATCGCGCAGTTCGCCTACCAGGATCACATCCGGGTCTTCCCGCAAAGCGGAGCGCAGGGCGGTGGAAAAGTCATGGGTGTCGCGGTGCACTTGGCGCTGGTTGATCAGCGCCTTTTTGGGCCTGTGGATAAATTCGATGGGGTCTTCCAGGGTCAGGATATGGTGGCGCCGATGCTGATTGAGAAAATCGATCATCGCCGCCAGGGTGGTGGATTTGCCCGACCCCGTGGGCCCGGTCACCAGCACCAGGCCGCGCGGCAACTGGGCGATACGCTGGAACACCTCTCCCAGCCCCAGGCTTTCCAGGCTGCGGACCTCGGCGGGGATGGTGCGAAACACTGCGCCCATGCCGCGATCCTGCTGGAACACATTGGCGCGGAACCGCGCCAGGCCGGGCAGTTCGAACGCAAAATCCGTTTCAAGAGATGTTTCGAAATCCTTTTGCTGGTGAGTCAGCAACAAAGGGCTGAGCAAATCCACCACTTGGGGCGGTGAAAGCACCGGTCCGTCCAGCGGCCAGACTTCGCCATCCACGCGCAGCATCGGTGCCAGGCCTGCCGACAAATGCAGGTCGGAGGCGCCACGGCGTACGCTCACCGTCAGCAATTCAGTGATATCCATAGGGCTTTCCATTTCCAGTAGAATGCCGCGGACTCCATATCCACGGGCGCATCTTGAATGTCGACGATAGCAGACAACATTGGCCGGGTTAGCCAGCGCATCCGCGCCGCAGCCGATGCCGTGCAACGTGACGCAAGCAGCGTCCACCTGCTGGCCGTGAGCAAGACCAAACCCGCACAAGCCGTGCGCGAAGCCCACGCTGCCGGGATGCGCGACTTCGGCGAGAACTACCTGCAGGAAGCCTTGGGCAAACAGGCCGAATTGACCGACCTGCCCTTGAGTTGGCACTTCATCGGCCCCATTCAATCGAACAAGACGCGCGCTATCGCCGAGAACTTCGCCTGGGTGCATTCCGTGGACCGCCTCAAAATCGCACAACGCCTGTCCGAGCAACGCCCGGCCGACCTGCCGCCGCTGAATATCTGCATCCAGGTCAACGTCAGTGGCGAAGCCAGCAAGTCCGGCTGTACGCCCGCCGACCTGCCGGCCCTGGCCCACGCCATCAGCGCATTGCCGCGCCTGAAGCTGCGTGGCCTGATGGCAATCCCCGAGCCGACGGAAGATCGCGCCGCGCAAGATGCAGCGTTCGCCACGGTGCGTGAGCTGCAAACCCGTTTGAACCTGCCGCTGGACACACTTTCCATGGGCATGAGCCATGACCTCGAGTCGGCCATCGCCCAAGGCGCCACCTGGGTGCGGATCGGTACCGCCCTGTTTGGCGCCCGCGACTACGGCCAGCCTTGAAATGGCTGACTTCCCTCTGAGTAAGGACCTGTCATGAGCAACACGCGTATTGCCTTTATCGGCGCCGGTAACATGGCGGCCAGTCTGATCGGCGGCCTGCGGGCCAAGGGCCTGGACGCCGCGCAGATTCGCGCCAGCGATCCGGGCGCCGACACCCGTGCCCGGGTCAGCGCCGAACACGGTATCGAAACCTTTGCCGACAACGCCGAGGCCATCCAGGGCGTCGATGTGATCGTGCTGGCGGTCAAGCCGCAAGCGATGAAAGCCGTGTGTGAAAGCCTGCGCCCGAGCCTGCAACCCCACCAGTTGGTGGTGTCGATCGCCGCGGGTATCACCTGCGCCAGCATGAACAACTGGCTCGGCGCCCAGCCGATCGTGCGCTGCATGCCCAACACCCCGTCGCTGCTGCGCAAGGGTGTGAGCGGCCTGTACGCCACCGGCGAAGTCAGCGCCGCCCAACGTGACCAGGCACAGGAACTGCTGTCCGCCGTGGGCATCGCCCTGTGGCTGGAGCAGGAGTCGCAACTGGACGCGGTCACGGCGGTGTCCGGCAGCGGCCCGGCGTATTTCTTCCTGCTGATCGAGGCCATGACCGCTGCGGGCGTGAAACTCGGCCTCACGCAGGACGTGGCCAAGCAACTGGCCGAGCAGACCGCCCTGGGCGCTGCGCACATGGCCGTGTCCAGCGACGTGGATGCCGCCGAACTGCGCCGCCGCGTCACCTCGCCGGGTGGCACCACGCAAGCGGCGATCGAATCGTTCCAGGCCGGGGGCTTCGAAGCCCTGGTGGAAAAAGCATTGGGTGCTGCGGCACATCGTTCGGCGGAAATGGCCGAGCAACTGGGCCGGTAATCGCCCTCTACCTGCAACTGGATTAGATAGGAACCAAAGATGCTCGGAATCAATGACGCTGCCGTCTTTATCATCCAGACCCTCGGCAGCCTGTACCTGCTGATCGTGCTGATGCGTTTTATCCTGCAACTGGTGCGGGCAAACTTCTATAACCCGCTGTGCCAGTTCGTGGTCAAGGCCACCCAGCCGCTGCTCAAGCCACTGCGCCGGGTGATCCCGAGCCTGTTCGGCCTGGACATGTCCTCGCTGGTGCTGGCGCTGCTGCTGCAGATCCTGCTGTTTGCGGTGATCCTGCTGCTCAACGGCTACCAGGCCAACACCGTGCTGCTGTTGCCGTGGGGACTGATCGGGATCTTCTCGCTGTTTCTGAAGATCATTTTCTGGTCGATGATCATCAGCGTGATCCTGTCGTGGGTCGCCCCGGGCAGCCGCAGCCCTGGCGCCGAGCTGGTGTATCAGATTACCGAGCCGGTGCTGGCACCGTTCCGCCGCCTGATCCCCAACCTGGGTGGCCTGGATATCTCGCCGATCTTCGCGTTCATCGCGATCCAGCTGCTGCAAAGCTGGGTGATTCCGCGCCTGGCCTACTACGCGTTCATGCCCAAGGAACTGTTCGGGCTGATCTGACACGCCTCCTGTGGGAACTGGCTTGTGTGGGAGCTGGCTTGTCGGATCGCCGCACCGCTGCGATAGCATCACCGCGGTGCAACTGAAACATCGCGGTGCTTGTATCGCAGGCAAGCCAGCTCCCACACAGCCCGCTCCCACATTTTGTATCTGTGTACTGGTGCAGGCCTTTGCTTGCCGCTGGCGGCCCCGCTCTTTAGACTTACGCCTCATTTAAACGAGAGCAGGGTCGATGCCAGCTGCCTTCCCCCCCGATTCTGTTGGACTGGTCGCGCCCCAAGTGGCGCACTTCAGCGAACCCCTGGCCCTGGCTTGCGGACGTTCGCTGGCTGCCTATGACCTGATTTATGAAACCTACGGCCAACTGAACGCCACGGCGAGCAATGCCGTGCTGATCTGCCATGCGCTGTCTGGCCATCATCACGCCGCCGGTTTCCACAGTGTCGACGAGCGCAAGCCCGGTTGGTGGGACAGCTGCATCGGCCCCGGCAAACCCATCGACACCAACAAGTTCTTCGTGGTCAGCCTGAACAACCTCGGCGGCTGCAACGGCTCCACCGGCCCCAGCAGCCTCAACCCGGAAACCGGCAAGCCGTTCGGCGCCGACTTCCCGGTACTCACCGTGGAGGACTGGGTACACAGCCAGGCACGCCTGGCCGACCTGCTGGGCGTCAGCCAATGGGCGGCGGTGATCGGCGGCAGCCTGGGCGGCATGCAGGCGCTGCAATGGACCATCACCTACCCGGACCGCGTGCGCCATTGCCTGGCAATCGCTTCAGCGCCCAAGTTGTCGGCACAGAACATCGCCTTCAACGAAGTCGCGCGCCAGGCCATCCTCACCGACCCCGAGTTTCACGGCGGTTCGTTCCAGGAGGCGGGCGTGATCCCCAAGCGCGGCCTGATGCTGGCGCGGATGGTCGGGCACATCACCTATTTGTCCGATGACTCCATGGGCGAAAAATTCGGCCGTGGCCTCAAGAGCGAAAAGCTCAACTACGACTTCCACAGCGTCGAATTCCAGGTAGAAAGCTACCTGCGTTATCAGGGCGAGGAGTTCTCGGGGCGTTTCGACGCCAATACCTACCTGCTGATGACCAAGGCTTTGGACTACTTCGATCCGGCCGCCAACCACGACGACGACCTGGCGAAAACCTTCGAAGTCGCCACTGCCAAGTTCTGCGTGATGTCGTTCACCACCGACTGGCGCTTCTCGCCCGCGCGCTCCCGCGAGCTGGTGGACGCGCTGATGGCCGCGCGCAAAGACGTCTGCTACCTGGAGATCGATGCCCCACAAGGCCATGACGCCTTCCTGATTCCGATCCCGCGCTACTTGCAGGCGTTCGGTAACTACATGAACCGGATTACTGTGTGAGAACGCCATGAGAGCCGACCTGGAAATCATCCAAGACTGGATCCCCGCCGGTAGCCGTGTACTTGACCTTGGCTGTGGCGATGGCGAACTGCTGAGCTGGCTGCGCGACAACAAGCAAGTCACCGGTTACGGCCTGGAAAACGACGCGGACAACATCGCCCAGTGCGTGGCCAAGGGCATCAACGTGATCGAGCAGGACCTGGACAAGGGCCTGGGCAACTTTGCCAGCAACAGCTTCGATGTCGTGGTGATGACCCAGGCCCTGCAAGCGGTGCACTACCCGGACCGGATCCTCGACGAAATGCTGCGCGTGGGCCGTCAGTGCATCATCACCTTCCCCAACTTCGGCCACTGGCGCTGCCGCTGGTACCTGGCCACCAAGGGCCGCATGCCGGTGTCGGATTTCCTGCCGTACACCTGGTACAACACGCCGAACATCCACTTCTGCACCTTCGAAGACTTCGAAGCCCTGTGCGGCGAACGTGAAGCCAAGGTCATCAACCGCCTGGCCGTCGACCAGCAGCATCGTCACGGCTGGGCGAGTAAGCTATGGCCCAACCTGTTGGGCGAAATCGGTATTTACCGGGTCAGCAGTCCTGGCCTGACCGACCACAAGATTGCCGTCTAATCATCTTCAAGAGGGACGCTCATGAGTCGTTTGGCTGCTTTTCTATTCACCGCCCTGCTTGGCGCCCACGCCATGGCCGCCGACGTTATCGACCCTAACCGCACCAAGGAATTCGGCGATATCACCGTGCGCTACAACACATTCACCTCCAGTTACCTGCAACCGGAAACCGCCCAGGCCGTGGGCGTGGTGCGCAGCAAGAACAAGGGCCTGATCAACGTCTCCGTGTACAAGGGCGTCACGCCCGTGGTGGCGCAGGTGACCGGCACCATCAAGGACTCGCTGGGCAAAAGTGAAGTGCTGACGTTCAAGCAGATCACCGAAAAAGGCGTGACCAACTACCTCGCGCCCTACTCCGTGCCGCAGCAGGAGTTCAAGACGTTCACCATCAACGTTGAAACCGGTGGCAAGGCCCACGGTTTCAGTTTCGTCCAAGAACTTTTCCCGGCCGACAAATGAACCTGACCCAACTCGTACTGGCCAGCCATAACGCCGGCAAGCTCAAAGAACTGCAAGCCATGCTCGGCGAGTCCGTGCAACTGCGCTCCATTGGCGAATTCAGCCAGGTGGAACCGGAAGAAACCGGCCTGTCGTTCGTCGAAAACGCCATCCTCAAGGCACGTAATGCCGCGCGCATTTCCGGCTTGCCGGCGCTGGCGGACGACTCGGGCCTGGCGGTGGATTTCCTCGGCGGCGCCCCGGGCATCTACTCCGCACGTTATGCCAACGGCCAGGGCGACGCCGCCAACAACGCCAAGCTGCTCGACGCCCTCAAGGACGTGCCGGACGCCGAGCGCGGCGCGCAGTTCGTCTGCGTGCTGGCTCTGGTGCGTCATGCCGACGACCCGCTGCCGATCCTCTGCGAAGGCTTGTGGCATGGGCGCATCCTGCATGCCGCCAGTGGCGAGCACGGGTTTGGCTACGATCCGCTGTTCTGGGTGCCGGAGCGCAATGTCTCCAGCGCCGAACTGAGCCCGGCGGACAAGAACCAGATCAGCCACCGCGCTCGCGCCATGGTTTTGCTGCGCCAGCGTCTGGGCTTGAAATGACCCAGAACACCTCTGCGCAGCCACTGATCCACGGTGGCGCGCAAACACCCCGGGCGGCCCTGCCTGTGCTGCCGCCTCTGGCGCTGTATATCCACATTCCGTGGTGCGTGCGCAAATGCCCTTACTGCGACTTCAACTCCCACACCGCCAGCCAGGTGCTGCCGGAAGAGGAGTATGTGGACGCGCTGCTCGCCGACCTCGATCAGGACCTGCACGCGGTTTACGGTCGTGAGCTGAGTTCGATCTTCTTTGGTGGCGGTACGCCGAGCCTGTTCAGCGCTGCTGCGTTGGGCCGCCTGCTCGCGGGCGTGGAAGCGCGCATCCCGTTTGCCGGTGATATCGAGATCACCCTGGAAGCCAACCCCGGGACGTTCGAGCAAGAAAAGTTCGTGGCTTATCGCAAGCTGGGCATCAATCGCCTGTCTATCGGCATCCAGAGTTTCCAGCAGGAAAAACTCCAGGCCCTGGGCCGCATCCACAACGGCGACGAAGCGGTGCGCGCTGCCGGCATGGCGCGCCAGGCCGGGTTCGACAACTTCAACCTGGACCTGATGCATGGCCTGCCGGATCAGTCCCTGGACGATGCATTGAGCGACCTGCGCCAGGCGATTGCGCTCAAACCGACGCACTTGTCCTGGTACCAGCTGACCCTGGAGCCCAACACCGTGTTCTGGAACCAGCCCCCTGCGCTGCCGGAAGACGACACCCTGTGGGATATCCAGGAAGCCGGGCAGGCGCTGCTCGCCGAACACGGTTACGCGCAGTATGAAGTGTCGGCCTACGCCCAACCGGGCCGCCCGGCACGGCATAACCTGAATTACTGGAGCTTTGGCGACTTCATCGGCATCGGTGCCGGCGCCCATGGCAAGCTCAGCCACCCCGACGGGCGCATCGTGCGCACCTGGAAGACGCGAGCGCCGAAGGACTACCTCAACCCGGCCAAGAGCTTTCAGGCTGGAGCGAAAGAACTGACCAACGAAGAGCTGCCATTCGAGTTCCTGATGAACGCCTTGCGGCTCACCGAGGGCGTCGATGCCCAGCTGTACACCGAGCGCACCGGGCTGGACCTGGCGAGCCTGGACGAAGGTCGTCGCGACGCCGAACAAAGTGGCTTGATGCAGGTCGAACCGTCACGCCTGGCGGCGACCGACCGCGGGCAACTCTTTCTCAATGATCTGTTGCAGAATTTTTTGAGCTGACGCTCTTAAGGAAATCGAATGGATTTGGTACTCGACCTGCTCGCCACCGTCTCTCGCTGGAGTCGCAGCAACCTGTCGGAAATCTCCCTGGCCCTTGTCGGCTGTCTGCTGGTGCTGTTCGGCGCCGACATCAAGGGCTGGGTGGAAGCGCGCCTGGGCAGCATCGCCGGCGCGTTGCGTGTGCCATTGATGGCGCTGGTGTGCATGATCGGCAGCGGCGCGGCGCTGATCTACGCCACGCCGTGGATTGTGCGCGGTTTGAGCCAGTTCAATAACTACAGTTTGGCGCCGGTGTTGGTGGTGGTATTGGTACTGATTGGCGTAGTAGCAGACCGCCGCTGACCTCAAATACACCACAAAACAAATGTGGGAGCTGGCTTGCCTGCGATAGCATCACCTGGGTATCACTGATACACCGAGGTGTCTGCATCGCAGCGGTGCGGCGATCCGACAAGCCAGCTCCCACAGTTTTGACCGTGTTCTACTCAGTCAATTTTTTCGAACTTCAAATCCCACACCCCATGCCCCAACCGCTCGCCGCGACGTTCGAACTTGGTGATCGGCCGTTCGGCAGGGCGCGGCACGCACTTACCGTCTTCGGCAAGGTTGCGGTAGCCAGGGGCGACGTTCATCACTTCCAGCATGTATTCCGCGTAAGGCTCCCAGTCGGTAGCCATGTGCAGGATACCGCCGACTTTCAACTTGCTGCGCACCAGTTCCGCGAAAGACGCCTGGACGATGCGGCGCTTGTGGTGACGGGCTTTGTGCCAAGGGTCGGGGAAGAACAGCATCAGGCGGTCGAGGCTGTTGTCGGCGATGCAGCGGTTGAGCACTTCGATCGCATCGCAGTCGTAAACCCGCAGGTTGGTCAGGTTCTGGGTCAGCACGCCATTGAGCAGCGCGCCGACACCTGGACGGTGCACCTCAACGCCAATGAAATCCTGCTCCGGCGCAGCGGCGGCCATTTCCAGCAAGGAATGCCCCATGCCAAAGCCGATTTCCAGGGAGCGCGGGGCCGAGCGGCCAAACACCTGGTCGTAGTCCACCGGCGTGTCGGCCAGGGGCAGCACGAACAGCGGCGCACCTTGTTCCAGGCCCTTTTGCTGGCCCTCGGTCATGCGACCGGCGCGCATCACAAAGCTCTTGATACGGCGGTGCTTGGACTCGTCGCCTGCTTCCAGGGGGTTCGGCGTTTCGTTTGATTCAGTCATCAATGGCTCTTACTTGATCAGACCATCCAGCGGCGAAGAGGCGCTGGCGTAGAGTTTTTTTGGCATGCGCCCGGCGAGGTAGGCCAGGCGGCCCGCAACGATGGCGTGTTTCATGGCTTCGGCCATCATGACCGGTTGCTGGGCATGGGCGATGGCCGAGTTCATCAGCACGGCATCACAGCCTAGCTCCATGGAGATAGTGGCATCGGAAGCCGTGCCCACACCTGCATCCACAAGCACCGGGATCTTCGCTTCTTCGAGGATGATCTGCAGGTTGTACGGGTTGCAGATGCCCAGACCGGAACCGATCAGACCGGCCAGCGGCATCACCGCGATGCAGCCGATTTCGGCCAGTTGGCGCGCGATGATCGGGTCATCGCTGGTGTAGACCATCACGTCGAAGCCTTCCTTGACCAGGGTTTCGGCGGCCTTGAGGGTTTCGATCACGTTGGGGAACAGGGTTTTCTGGTCTGCCAGTACTTCCAGCTTCACCAGGTTGTGGCCATCGAGCAGCTCACGGGCCAGGCGGCAGGTGCGCACGGCCTCGATGGCGTCGTAGCAACCGGCGGTGTTCGGCAGGAAGGTGTAGCGGTCCGGCGACAGCACGTCGAGCAGGTTCGGCTCGCCTTCGATCTGGCCGAGGTTGGTGCGGCGCACCGCGAAGGTGACGATCTCGGCGCCCGAGGCCTCGATGGCCTGGCGGGTTTCTTCCATGTCGCGGTACTTGCCGGTGCCGACCAGCAAGCGGGACTGGTAGGTACGACCGGCCAGGACGAAGGGCTTGTCGCTACGAACGATGCTCATGGGAAATCCTCGAGTTGGAGTGAGGTTCTGCAGAATCCGGGTGGGCGACTAGCCGCCGCCGATGGCGTGGACCACCTCGACCTGATCACCGTCGGTGAGCGTGGTCTCGGCGTGCTGGCTACGCGGGACGATATCCAGGTTGAGTTCCACTGCGACACGGCGTCCGGTCAGGTCCAGACGGGTCAGCAGGGCCGCAACGGTTTCACCGTCGGGCAGT
This sequence comes from Pseudomonas sp. SDO5271_S396, assembly GCF_054071795.1. Classification (NCBI taxonomy): domain Bacteria; kingdom Pseudomonadati; phylum Pseudomonadota; class Gammaproteobacteria; order Pseudomonadales; family Pseudomonadaceae; genus Pseudomonas; species Pseudomonas sp. SDO5271_S396. The sequence continues at coordinate 27,843 of NZ_JBSVWB010000042.1, read as the reverse complement.
TCAAGGGATTCGCCGTTCAACTGAATGCGCATGCCACGGGCCGCCATCGTTTTTAGGGGCCCGCATTCTAGCGCGATTGGGACCTGAAGGTCAGCTCCAAGCGTCAAGCGGTCAGTTGCAAGCGCCAGGCTGCGAGGCCCAGGAAGAACCATCCAAGCAGGAACGCCAGCCCGCCAAACGGCGTGATGATCCCGAGTTTGCTGATCCCGGTCAGGGTCAGCACATACAGGCTGCCGGAGAACAATAGAATGCCGACGGTAAACGAGATGCCTGCCCAGTTGACCAATCGGCCAGGAATATGCGCCGCCAGCAACGCGACGCCGAACAGTGCCAGCGTGTGCACCAGTTGATAAGTGACGCCGGTGTGGAAGATCGCCAGGTACTCGGCGCTCAGGCGGTTTTTCAGGCCGTGGGCGGCAAAGGCGCCGAGGGCGACACCGGTAAAGCCGAAAAAGGCAGCCAACATCAGAAAGCCACGCAACATGAGGAACTCCAGTCAGACGCAAGGGGCCGGGTCTGTATAATGGCCCGCTCAACGGGTTCGGCCAAGCCATCTCTATGCTGCGTCTCCTCTTCAAGCGTTTTCTCAAGGTCGTGAAATGGTTTGCCATCGGCAGCGTGTTGCTGGTGCTGCTGTTGCGCGTGGTTCCGCCGCCGTTTACCGCGCTGATGGTGGAGCGCAAGGTGGAATCCTGGATCGACGGCGAGCCCATCGACCTGCAACGTACCTGGGTGCCGCGGGACGAAATCTCCGATGAGCTCAAGGTGGCGGTGATGGCCGGCGAGGACCAGCGCTTCCCGCAACATTGGGGTTTCGACTTCGGCGCGATCCAGGCGGCGATCCTGCACAACGAGCGCGGCGGCTCGATTCGCGGCGCCAGCACGTTAAGCCAGCAGGTGTCGAAGAACCTGTTCCTGTGGGCCGGGCGCAGTTATCTGCGTAAAGGGCTGGAAGCGTGGTTCACCGGGTTGATCGAGGTCTTGTGGCCCAAACAGCGAATTCTTGAGGTGTACCTCAACAGCGTGGAATGGGACGAAGGGGTGTTTGGCGCAGAAGCGGCGGCACGGCATCACTTTGGGGTGAGTGCCAAGGCGCTTTCGCGGCAGCAGGCCAGTTATCTGGCGGCGGTGTTGCCGAATCCGCGGGTGTGGAGTGCCAGCCATCCCACCGCCTATGTCTCGCGTAGAGCGGCGTGGATTCGCCAGCAGATGAGTCAGTTGGGTGGGGATGGGTATCTGGTGGAGTTGAACAATTCGCGCAAAGCGCCTTGGGCCGACTGACACACCACACCCCCCTGTGGGAGCTGGCTTGCCTGCGATAGCGGTCCATCAGCTTGCCCATCAGTTGGCTGACAGGGCCCCATCGCAGGCAAGCCAGTTCCCACAGAGGCCGCATTGACTCCGAAGATAAACAAAAATGCCCCACTCTTTCGAATGGGGCATTTTTTTGTCTTATCGCAGCAGTTTAGGCAGCAATCGACAACTTCAGCTTATTCATCGCGCTCTTCTCAAGCTGACGAATCCGCTCGGCCGACACGTTGTACTTCTGCGCCAGGTCGTGCAGCGTGGCTTTTTCTTCTGCCAGCCAACGCTGGTAGAGGATGTCACGGCTGCGGTCGTCCAGCACTTCCAGCGCTTCGTGCAGGTTGTGGTTGGAGTTGTCGCTCCAGTCCGCATCCTCCAGTTGACGCGCCGGGTCGTACCGGTGGTCTTCCAGGTAATTGGCCGGCGACTGGAAGGCGCTGTCGTCGTCCGCTTCAGCGGCCGGGTCGAAGGCCATGTCATGACCGGTCAGGCGACTTTCCATCTCGCGCACTTCACGGGGCTCCACGCCGAGGCTTTCGGCCACACGGTGGACTTCCTCGTTGTTCAGCCACGCCAGACGTTTCTTCTGGCTGCGCAGGTTGAAGAACAGCTTGCGCTGGGCCTTGGTGGTCGCCACTTTCACGATGCGCCAGTTGCGCAGGATGAATTCGTGGATTTCCGCCTTGATCCAGTGCACGGCGAACGACACCAGGCGCACACCCATTTCCGGGTTGAAGCGCTTCACGGCCTTCATCAAGCCGACGTTGCCTTCCTGGATCAGGTCAGCCTGGGCCAGGCCGTAGCCGCTGTAGCTACGGGCGATATGTACGACAAAACGCAGGTGGGCGAGCACCATCTGCCGAGCCGCCCCCAAATCCTGCTCATAGTAGAGACTCTCGGCCAGTTCACGCTCCTGCTCGGGCGTCAGCAATGGAATGCTGTTGACCGTGTGCACATAGGCTTCCAGGTTCGCACCCGGAACCAGCGCATAAGCAGGTTGCAAAGAAGTGGTCATACGAAAAAACCTCCGACTCACATAACTCGTGCAGTGAAGCACTGCGAAAATTGACCGGGAACCGTAGGACAAGTTCCCTATACAGCCGATACGGTCAATACAAACGAAACCACATTAATCTGACATTAACTACTTGGGCGCCAGCTCGCGTAAATGCCGTGCGACCGCAATCCAAGCACCGATATACCCCAACAGCACCGCGCCAAGCAAGAGACTCAGACCATCGGCTACCGGTACGCCGGCCAGGGCAAAATCGCTGCCGTACAAGCCGGCCAGCCCGATTACCGCGTCATTCAGCCAGTTCAGGCCAAATGCCAGTACGCCCCAGGAGAAAATCCCGGCACCGAAGCCATAAAGCGCGCCCATATAAAGAAAGGGACGACGCACATAGCTGTCTGTGCCGCCGACCAGTTTAATCACTTCTATCTCGGTGCGACGGTTTTCGATATGAAGACGAATGGTATTGCCTATCACCAAAAGTAATGCAGAAACCAACAATACCGTCAGGCCAAATACAAAGCGGTCACCCAGCTTGAGAATCGCCGCCAGGCGCTCGACCCACACCAGGTCCAACTGAGCCTGTTGCACCTTGGGCATTTCCGCGAGCTTCTGGCGCAAGGCTTCCAGCGCAGGCTTGTCGACTTCATTCGGCGTGACCAGCACCACCCCCGGCAACGGGTTCTGCGGCAGCTCTTTAAGCGCCTCACCGAGGCCCGACTGTTGCTGGAACTCCTCAAGGGCCTGGTCGCGACTGATGTACTCGGCATCCGCCACGCCTGGCAAGTTCTTGATGTCGTCGCGCAGGGACTCGCCGTCCTTGGCGCTGGCATCGATATTCAAGTACAGCGATATCTGCGCCGCGCGCTGCCAGGAGCCTCCCAGGCGCTCCACATTATTGAGCAGCAACGACAACCCCATCGGCAGGCTCAAGGCCACGGCCATCACCAGGCAGGTGAAGAAGCTGCCGATAGGCTGCTTGCCCAGGCGCCGCAGGCTGTCCAGCAGGCTGGCGCGATGGCTCTCGATCCAGGCGCGCAGCAGGGTGCCGAAGTCCGGGCCGTCATCATCGTGGTCGTGTTTTTTCTTCGACGGTTGCGGGTCGGCCGGTTTCGGCGCCACGCGCTCGGAGACTTTAGGGCTGCGGGTAGCACTCATACGCCTGCCTCCCCGTCGCCGATCAGGCGGCCGCGTTGCAGGGTCAGCATGCGGTGGCGCATGCGGGCGATCAGCGCCAGGTCGTGACTGGCGATCAATACGCTGGTGCCCAGGCGGTTGATGTCCTCGAACACCCCCATGATTTCAGCGGCCAGACGCGGGTCGAGGTTACCGGTGGGTTCGTCCGCCAGCAGCAAAGCCGGGCGATGGACGATGGCGCGGGCGATACCGACGCGCTGTTGCTGCCCGGTGGAGAGGTCGCCCGGGTACAGGTCGGTCTTGTCCGACAGCGCGACGCGCTCCAGCGCCGAATCCACGCGCTTGACGATTTCGGCCTTGGACAGCCCGAGGATCTGCAACGGCAGGGCCACGTTGTTGAACACGGTACGGTCGAACAGCAACTGATGGTTCTGGAACACCACGCCGATCTGGCGGCGCAGGAACGGAATCTGCGCATTGCTGATGGTCGCCAGGTCCTGGCCCGCCAGCAGCAGCTTGCCGGTGGTCGGGCGCTCCATGGCCAGCAACAGGCGCAACAAGGTACTTTTGCCGGCGCCGGAGTGGCCGGTGACAAACAGGAACTCGCCACGACGCACCCGAAAGCTCAGCTCATGCAAGCCCACATGCCCGTTGGCATAGCGTTTACCGACCTGTTCGAATCGAATCATGAACGCTCCCGCTCGGCAAACAGTGCCTGTACAAAGGGTTCGGCTTCAAAAGTGCGCAGGTCGTCGATGCCTTCACCGACACCGATGTAACGAATCGGCAACCCGAACTGTTTGGCCAGGGCGAAAATCACGCCGCCCTTGGCCGTGCCGTCGAGCTTAGTCAATGCCAGGCCGGTCAGCTGGACGGTCTGGTTGAATTGTTTGGCCTGACTGATGGCGTTCTGGCCCGTGCCGGCATCCAGCACCAACAACACCTCGTGCGGTGCGTCTGCGTCCAGCTTGCCGATCACACGGCGCACTTTCTTCAGTTCTTCCATCAAATTGTCTTTGGTGTGCAGCCGACCGGCGGTATCGGCGATCAGCACATCGATGTTGCGCGCCTTGGCGGCCTGCACGGCATCGAAGATCACCGAAGCGGAATCGGCGCCGGTGTGCTGGGCGATGACCGGGATCTTGTTGCGCTCGCCCCAGACTTGCAGCTGTTCCACGGCCGCGGCACGGAACGTATCGCCGGCGGCCAGCATGACTTTCTTGCCTTCGGACTGCAGTTTCTTGGCCAGTTTGCCGATAGTCGTGGTCTTGCCCGCGCCATTGACGCCCACCACCAGGATCACGAACGGCTTGTTCGGGGTGACGACCAGCGGCGCCTCCACCGGCTTGAGCATGGCGGCCAGCTCGGCCTGCAGGGATTTGTACAACGCGTCTGCGTCGGTGAGCTGCTTGCGAGCGACCTTCTGGGTCAGGCTCTGGATGATCACGGCGGTGGCTTCGACGCCCACGTCGGCGGTGAGCAGACGGGTCTCGATGTCTTCCAGCAGTTCGTCATCAATGACCTTCTTGCCCAGGAACAGGCTGGCCATGCCCTCGCCGATGCTGGCGCTGGTCTTGCTCAGGCCTTGCTTGAGACGGGCGAAGAAGCCGGTCTTGGCGGTTTCGGCAGGCGCTGGAGCAGCCACGGCAACCGGTTCAGGCGCGATGACCGCCGGCACGGCGACCGGCTCGACCCGCGCCGGAATAGGTGGCGGCACATGCTCGGCCTGCACGTCTTCAACCAATGCCACGGGCTCTTCGGCCACCGGCAGCTCCGGCCACGGCTTGTGCTCAGGTTCCGGCTCAGGGGCAACCTCGACGACGGGCTGCAACACCGGTTCGACCATGGGCAAGACCACCGGAGCCGGGGTTTCAACCACCGGTTCGGCTTCTGCGATGGGCTCTGCTGCGTGTTCGATAGGGGGCTCAGGTTGAACCTGGGGCTGTTCGTCGACGGCTTCCTGCGGCTTTTTGCGCAGCCATCCGAACAGGCCTTTCTTCTCGCCAGCCGCGGCTGGGGTCTTCTTGTCGTCGTTGGAACCAAACATGGAGACGGCTATCTCAAGGTAGCGACGCGCCAAGGGGCGCGCCGGTAAATAAAATTCGATGCGTAACAGACTGTTTTTTAGCCAGCTCGTTCATGCGCAACATTTTGTAAGGCCTAAATAGAGCCTTAACAGGGCAGCCGCAGTGGCTGTCACTCAGTCGGATCAGTATCCTAGCACCTCCTCGCCCGCCGACGCTAAGACCAAGCGGGCAGCCCAACAGGTTTAAAAACGAATGAATGCTCTAGCCCGCCGCGCCGCAGGCCTGCTGCTCAGCACAGTTTGTCTGCCCCTTTCAGCCCTGGCTGCCGATCCACAACCCACCCATGAATTCACCCTGGATAACGGACTCAAGGTGGTGGTGCGCGAAGACCATCGCGCGCCGGTGGTGGTTTCCCAGGTCTGGTACAAGGTCGGTTCGAGCTACGAAACCCCGGGCCAGACCGGTTTGTCCCACGCCCTGGAACATATGATGTTCAAAGGCAGCGCCAAGGTCGGCCCTGGCGAAGCCTCGCTGATCCTGCGTGACCTGGGCGCCGAAGAAAACGCCTTCACCAGCGACGACTACACCGCCTACTACCAAGTACTGGCCCGCGACCGCCTGGGCGTGGCCTTTGAACTGGAAGCCGACCGCATGGCCAGCCTGCGCCTGCCGGCCGACGAGTTCAGCCGCGAGATCGAGGTGATCAAGGAAGAGCGTCGCCTGCGCACCGACGACAACCCGATGTCCAAGGCCTATGAGCGCTTCAAGGCCATGGCCTACCCCGCCAGCGGCTACCACACGCCGACCATCGGCTGGATGGCTGACCTCGAGCGCATGAAAGTCGAGGAACTGCGCCACTGGTACCAGTCCTGGTACGTGCCGAACAATGCCACCCTGGTGGTGGTCGGCGATGTGACCCCGGACGAGGTGAAAACCCTCGCCCAGCGCTACTTCGGCGCGATTCCCAAGCGCGACGTGCCGCCGGCCAAGGTGCCGATGGAGCTGGCCGAGCCGGGCGAACGCCTGCTGACGATGCATGTACAGACCCAATTGCCGAGCGTGATCCTGGGCTTCAACGTGCCGGGCCTGGCCACCGCCGCCGACAAGCGTTCGGTCCAGGCCCTGCGCCTGATTTCGGCCTTGCTGGATGGCGGCTACAGCGCGCGCATCTCGGAACAACTGGAGCGTGGCGAAGAGTTGGTATCTGCCGCGTCCACCAGCTACGACGCCTACACCCGGGGTGACAGCCTGTTCACCCTCACGGCCACGCCGAACCAGCAAAAGAAAAAGACCGTCGCCCAAGCCGAAGCCGGCCTGTGGCGCTTGCTGGAAGACCTGAAGACCACACCGCCAACCCCTGAAGAGCTGGAGCGCATCCGCGCCCAGGTCATCGCAGGCCTGGTCTACCAGCGCGACTCGATCACCAGCCAGGCCACGGCCATCGGCTCGCTGGAAACCGTCGGTCTGTCCTGGAAGCTGATGGACACCGAACTGGCCGACCTGCAAAGCGTGACTCCGCAGGATATCCAGCAAGCCGCACGCACCTATTTCACCCGCGACCGCCTCAGCGTCGCCCATGTCCTGCCTGAGGAGACCGCTCATGAGTGATCGCAAAAGCAGCCGCCTGATCCTGCCCGGCCTGATTGCCGTCACCCTGGCCGCGGCGAGTGCCGTGTATTTGCTGCGCCCGAGTGACTCCGTCGCCAGCCAGGCGCTGGACAAGGCTCAATCGGCCGACAAACTGCAATCCCTGGCAGAGCTGGACGGCAAGGCGCCGACCAATCGCAAGCTCGATGTACAGACCTGGATCACCGCCGAAGGCGCCAGGGTGCTGTTCGTCGAAGCCCATGAGCTGCCGATGTTCGACATGCGCATCCTGTTCGCTGCCGGCAGCAGCCAGGACGGTGACGTCCCGGGCCTGGCGCTGTTGACCAACGCCATGCTGAACGAAGGCGTGCCGGGCAAGGACGTGAGCCAGATCGCCGCCGGTTTCGAAGGCCTGGGCGCCGACTTTGGCAATGGCGCCTACCGCGACATGGCGCTGGTGTCGCTACGCAGCCTGAGCGACAGCGACAAGCGCGAAGCGGCGCTGACGCTGTTCGATCAGGTGATCGGCCAGCCGACCTTCCCTGCCGACTCCCTGGCGCGCATCAAGAACCAGCTGCTGGCCGGCTTTGAATACCAGAAGCAGAACCCCGGCAAACTGGCGAGCCTCGAGCTGTTCAAGCGCCTGTATGGCGACCACCCTTACGCCCACCCGAGCGAGGGCACGCCGCAGAGCGTTCCGGCGATCACCCTGGCGCAGTTGCAGGCCTTCCACGCCAAGGCTTACGCGGCAGGCAACGCAGTGATTGCGGTGGTCGGCGACCTGACTCGCGTCGAAGCCGAAGCCATGACGGCCAAGGTTTCCGCATCGCTGCCCAAGGGCCCGGCCCTGGCCCGGATCGCCCAGCCGACCGAACCCCGGGCCGGCCTTGGCCATATCGAGTTTCCCTCCAAGCAGACGCACCTGTTGTTCGCCCAACTGGGCATCGACCGCGCCGACCCGGATTACGCAGCCCTCTCCATGGGCAACCAGATCCTCGGCGGCGGTGGTTTCGGTACACGCCTGATGAGCGAGGTGCGTGAAAAGCGTGGCCTGACCTACGGCGTCTACTCGGGCTTTTCACCGATGCAGGTGCGCGGCCCGTTCATGATCAACCTGCAGACCCGCGCCGAAATGAGCGGCGGCACCCTGCGCCTGGTGGAAGACGTGCTGGCCGAATACCTCAAGAACGGCCCGACGCAGAAGGAACTGGATGACGCCAAGCGCGAGCAGGCCGGCAGCTTCCCGCTGTCGACCGCCAGCAACGCCGATATCGTCGGACAGTTGGGCGCGATGGGTTTCTACAACTTGCCGCTGAACTATCTGGAAGATTTCATGAAACAATCCCAGGCCCTGACCGTGGAGCAGGTCAAGGCCGCGCTGAACAGACACCTGAGCGCCGACAAGATGGTCATCGTGACCGCCGGCCCGACGACTGCGCAAAAGCCACTGCCGCCCCCCACTGATAAACCCGCCGAGCAGCCGCTCGGGGTTCCGGAGCATTGATGGCCCGTTCATCCCACCCGAAAAAACCTGTCCACAACGTGCATAACGGGGTAGGCCAGCTGCGCATCATTGGCGGCGAATGGCGCAGCCGCAAGCTGAGCTTCCCCGACGTCGCGGGCCTGCGCCCGACGCCGGACCGCGTGCGTGAAACCCTGTTCAACTGGCTCGCGCCCTACATCGAGGGCGCCAAGGTCCTGGACCCGTTCGCCGGCAGCGGCGCGTTGTTTCTCGAAGCCTTGTCCCGTGGCGCTGCCCTGGGCCAGGCGCTGGATGCCAGCAATGTGGCGGTGTCCAGCCTCAAGGAACACTTGGGCACCCTGCGCTGCACCAACGGCCAGGTGCAGACCGCCGATGCCCTGCGCTACCTGGAAACCCAACCTGCCAGCGCGTTCGACGTCGTCTTCCTCGACCCGCCGTTCAACCAGAACCTGCTGCCGAACGTGTGCACACTGCTGGAAGAACGCCAATGGCTGGCACCGGACGCGTGGATCTACACTGAAAGCGAGACAGCGCCGTCCACCCTGGGCCTGCCGGCCACCTGGCGCCTGCACCGCGAGCAAAAATCAGGGCAGGTGCATTACGCACTGTGGCAACGCAGCACCGTATGACACCGTTGTGGTGAACCGGTCTTTGTAGTGAGCGGGCTTGTCCCGCGCTGGGCTGCGTAGCGGCCCCCTCAAGAACTTATCCCGTCAGAACGGGGTAGCAGGTTTTGGGGCCGCTTCGCGCCCCAGCGCGGGACAAGCCCGCTCACTACAAAAAGCTTGCTCGCTACAGAACCAGAGAATGTCATGACCCCTTCCGCCGACCTGTTCACCCCCGCCTTCGGCCTCGGCAACCCTCACTTGCAAACCTTGTGGGGCCCGCTGTGGCGCCCCACCACGCACCTCACCCGCCAACGCGAGCGCCTGTGGCTGGAAGACGGCGATTTCCTCGACCTCGACTGGCATGGCCCGCATGACGCGCAAGCGCCGTTGGTGCTGGTGCTGCACGGGCTGACCGGCTCGTCGAACTCGCCCTATGTCGCCGGCCTGCAAAAGGCCCTCGCCTTGCAAGGCTGGGCCAGCGCGGCGTTGAACTGGCGTGGCTGCTCGGGGGAACCGAACCTGCTGGCGCGCAGCTACCACTCCGGGGCCAGCGAAGACCTGGCGGAGGCGATTGCCCACCTGCACGCCAAACGCCCCTTGGCGCCGCTGTATGCGGTGGGTTATTCGCTGGGCGGCAATGTGCTGCTCAAGCATCTGGGGGAAACCGGCCAGGCGTCAGGTCTGCAGGGCGCGGTGGCGGTGTCGGTACCGTTTCGGCTGGACCAGTGTGCCGACCGCATTGGCCTGGGTTTTTCGCGGGTCTACCAGAAGCACTTCATGCGTGAAATGCTCGCGTACATCCGCATCAAGCAACGCCGCTTTCTACAGGATGGCCAGGCCGACGGGCTCAAGACCCTGGAAGCCCTGGGGCCGCTGGACAAGATGCGTACGTTCTGGGATTTCGACGGCCGGGTAACCGCGCCCCTGCATGGTTTCTTGAGCGCCGAGGACTACTACCGCCGCGCCTCGAGCCGCTATTACCTGGGGAGCATCCGCACGCCCACCCTGATCATCCAGGCCAACGACGATCCGTTCGTGTTCGCCCGCAGCCTGCCTGAGGCCAGCGAGCTATCGGCCTGCACTGAATTCGAGCTGCTGGCCAAGGGCGGGCACGTGGGGTTTGTCGACGGTTCGCTCAAGCGCCCGGGTTATTACCTGGAGCGGCGTATTCCCCAGTGGTTGCTGACACAACGCGGTTAAAACATGTGGGAGCAAGCCCACATTGCTTGTTCCCACATTTGATTGGGTTGACACCTCAAGCCGCTCAGTCGCCTGTAGCGATTTCACGCGTCGGATCAGTAATCCATTCGCTCCAGGACCCCGCATACAACTGGCCCAACGGATATCCCGCCAGGCTCAGGGCGAACAGGTTATGGCATGCCGTCACGCCTGAACCGCAGTACGCCACCAGGTCTTCCGGCGAACGGCCCTGCAGTTGGGCGGCAAAACGCTGTTTGAGCTGGTCAGCCGGCAGAAAGCGGCCATCACTGCCCAGGTTTTCGTTGAACGCCGCACATTGGGCGCCAGGGATATGCCCGGCAATCGGGTCAATGGGTTCCACTTCGCCGCGAAAACGCGGCTGGGCGCGCGCATCGATCAAGGTCAGGCCCGGCTGGCCCAGGCGCTTTTGCAGGTGTTCGGCGTCCAGCAGCAAGCGATTGTCCGGCGTACCGGCAAAGGTTCCGGGCTCGATCACCGGCGCATCCAGGCTCAACGGGAACCCGGCGGCGTGCCAGGCCTTGAGGCCACCATCAAGGATAAACACGCCATCACGCTTGCCCAACCAGACCAGCAACCACCAGGCGCGGGCAGCAAATGCACCGGGGCCGTCGTCATACAGCACGATATCGGTGTCGGCGTTGATGCCCCAGGCCCGCAGTTGTCGCACCAACGCATCCGCCGCCGGCAACGGGTGACGACCAGTCACGCCCTTGGTCACCGGGCCGCTGAGGTGACGCTCCAGGTCGGCATATTGCGCACCGTCGATATGCCCTTCGGCGTAGCTGCAACGCCCGTAGTCCGGGTCTTCCAGAGCAAAGCGGCAATCAAGGATCACCAGCCCGCCACGTGACTGGCGCTCGGCCAATTGCTGGGGGCTGATCAGTTGGGCAAGCGGCATGACGGACTCCTGTGAACAGATTCGGGAAAGGTCCTACTTCACTTCTTCCAGTGCCTGGTTCAACGGCACGTAAAACTCTTTGAACAAGGCATCCACCGCCTCCTTCGCCTGGGGCGTGACGAAACCGGCCTCCAGCACCAGCACCTGATACACACCACGCTTGATCGCCTCGGCGCTCAAATGGGTGGAGTTTTCATTGGTGGTACAGAGGAAACGCACCCAGGAAGTCAGGATGATCCAGGCATTGAGGGTCAGGGCCTCGGTTTGCACCGGGTCCATATTAAGAATGCCGGCATCGACAAACCCTTGGTAAATGGCCCCGCCCTGGGTCAGGCAGCGCTGGGAAAAGCGCCGATAGCCGGTGGCCAGTTCCGGATCGCTTTCCAGCAGGTGTTCGAGGTCGCGATGCAGGAAACGGTAGCGCCACATGCCCGCCAGCACGGCCTGCAAGTAGAAGCGCTTGTCTTCGACAGTCACCGCACGGCCCTGGGGCGGGCGCAGGAAACTGTCCACCAAGGCTTCGTATTCGCGAAACAGCACGGCGATGATCGCCTGCTTGTTGGGGAAGTGGTAGTACAGGTTGCCCGGAGAAATTTCCATATGGGCGGCGATATGGTTGGTGCTGACACTGCGCTCGCCCTGCTGGTTAAAAAGCTCCAGGCTGGTTTGCACAATACGCTCGCTGGTCTTTACTCGTGGTGCCATGGGATCAGCTTCTTTACACGTGATGGGCCATCTTACGGCCTATCCCCGTCAGGATAAATCCGCACGTAGGTGTAATGACATTTGACAATCTAGAGTAATGACTCTAAAAATCCACGCAGACCTATAACAATCGGGAACTGCGCCATGTCTGCCAACGTTGCCTACCTGCAAGATTCCCAGGCGCTGGATCAACTCCAGGACCTGTTCGACGCCCAGCGTCGCGCCTACGCCGCCAACCCGATGCCACCCGCGGCGCAGCGCCAGCAGTGGCTCAAGGCATTGCGCGATGTGCTCAGCGACGAACGTGAGGCGTTGATCAACGCCATCAGCCAGGACTTCAGCCATCGCAGCGCAGACGAAACCCTGTTCGCCGAACTGATGCCGAGCCTGCATGGCATCCACTACGCCAGCAAACACCTCAAGGGCTGGATGAAACCTTCCCGACGCGCCGTAGGCATCGCCTTCCAGCCCGCGTCAGCCAAAGTCATCTATCAACCCTTGGGTGTTGTCGGGGTGATCGTGCCCTGGAACTATCCGCTGTACCTGGCCATCGGCCCGCTGGTGGGCGCCCTGGCCGCCGGCAACCGGGTGATGCTCAAACTCAGCGAGTCCACCCCCGCCACCGGCGAGTTGCTCAAGGCGCTGCTGGCCAGGATTTTCCCCGAGGACCTGGTGTGTGTAGTGCTGGGCGAAGCCGAAGTGGGCATGGCGTTCTCCAGGTTGCGCTTCGATCACCTGTTGTTCACCGGCGCCACCAGCATCGGCAAGCACGTGATGCGTGCGGCCGCCGAACACCTCACGCCGGTCACGCTGGAGCTGGGCGGCAAGTCGCCGGCCATCGTGTCGGCGGATGTACCGCTCAAGGACGCTGCCGAGCGCATCGCCTTCGGCAAAGCATTGAACGCCGGGCAAACCTGCGTGGCACCGGACTATGTGCTGGTGCCGGAAGCCCGTGTCGATGACTTCGTCGAAGCGTACGCCCAGGCCATTCGCGGGTTTTATCCGACCCTGGCCGACAACCCGGACTACACCGCCATCATCAATGAGCGACAACTGGCCCGACTCACCGCCTACGCCAAGGACGCCACTGACAAGGGCGCGACCCTGATCCCGCTCCATGAACAAGGCCAGGCACGGCGCATGGTGCATAGCCTGGTGCTGAACGTCAGCGATGAAATGACCGTGATGCAGGACGAAATCTTCGGGCCTCTGCTGCCGATCGTGCCGTATCGCGACCTCGACCAGGCATTTGCCTACATCAACCAGCGCCCTCGCCCGCTGGCCCTGTATTACTTCGGCTACAACAAACGCGAACAGGATCGTGTGCTCCACGAAACCCACTCCGGTGGCGTGTGCCTGAATGACACCCTGCTGCACGTGGCCCAGGACGACATGCCGTTTGGTGGCATCGGCCCTTCGGGCATGGGCCATTACCACGGCCATGAAGGCTTCCTGACCTTCAGCAAGGCCAAGGGTGTGCTGGTGAAGCAACGCCTGAATGCGGCGAAATTGATCTACCCGCCTTATGGTAAATCGATCCAGAAATTGATCCAGAAACTGTTCGTGCGCTGAAACCACCACCCTCGGGATAACAATAACAATGAACCCAAGCCTGACCGAAACACCTGCGCTGTCGCGGCGCGGCGTCCTCAAAATCGGCCTGTGCGCCAGCGCGTTCCTGGCCACTGCCGGGTTGGGCGCGAGCCTGAGCGGTTGCTCCAGCAGCACCCCGGCCAGCGGTTTTGCCATGCTGCGCAGCAGTGACTTGCCGTTCTTGCGCGCGGTGATTCCGGTGCTGCTGGAAGGCGTGGCCAGCACCGAGCAAGTGGTCGCGGGGATCGAAGACACCCTGAAAAAGCTCGACTTCAGCCTGCAACGCTTGTCGCCCGAGATGTTCAAGCTCACCCAGCAACTGTTCGACGTATTGGGCATGGCCGTCACCCGTGGCCCGCTGACCGGCATCTGGGGCAGCTGGGAAAACGCCACTGCCGAACAGATCCGCCACTTCCTGAACCGTTGGGAAAACAGCTACCTGAACCTGCTGCGCATGGGCCAGGGCTCGCTGCTCAAGCTGGTCATCATGGCCTGGTATTTCCAGCCGGTGTCCTGGGCCCATTGCGGTTACCCCGGGCCGCCCAAAATCTAGCGTTGATAACCCAATCAGACATGTGGGAGCTGGCTTGCCTGCTCCCACAGTGACGGTAACTTCGTACAAAAATAAGAGTGCATGTCTATGCCCGTACCCGATCCTTTCCGCGACGGCCTGGCCCGTGGCTGGAAAACCCACAATGGCGCCGCCCTCGACAGCGACCTCACCCTGGAAGCCGACGTGGCGATCATCGGCAGCGGCGCCGGTGGCGGCACCACCGCCGAAATTCTCAGTGCCGCCGGCTACAAGGTGTTGCTGATCGAAGAAGGTCCGCTCAAGACCAGCAGCGACTTCAAGCTGCTCGAAGACGAGGCCTACACCAGCCTGTACCAGGAAGGCATCGGCCGCATGAGCAAGGATGGCGCGATTACTATCCTGCAGGGCCGCGCCGTGGGTGGCACCACCTTGATCAACTGGACCTCCAGCTTCCGCACCCCGGACGCCACCCTCGCCCACTGGGCCAGCGAATACGCGGTCAAGGGCCACAGCAGCGCCGAGATGGCGCCCTGGTTCGAAAAAATGGAACAGCGCCTGGGCATCGCGCCCTGGGCCCTGCCGCCCAACGCCAACAACGATGTGATCCGCAAAGGCTGCGAACAGCTGGGCTACAGCTGGCACGTGATCCCACGCAACGTGCGCGGATGCTTCAACCTGGGTTACTGCGGCATGGGGTGCCCGGTCAACGCCAAGCAATCGATGCTGGTGACTACCATCCCGTCCACCCTGGAAAAGGGTGGGGAATTGCTCTACCTGGCCCGCGCCGAACGTCTGAAATTCAGCGGCGACCAGATCACCAGCCTGGAATGCGTGGCCATGGACCCGCTATGCGTGGCTCCGACCGGACGCAAGATCACAGTGAAAGCCAGGCACTACGTGCTGTCGGGCGGCGGCATCAACAGCCCGGCATTGCTGATGCGCTCGGATGCGCCCGACCCGGGCAAGCGTCTGGGAAAACGCACCTTCCTGCACCTGGTGAACTTCTCCGCCGGGTTGTTCGGCGAGGTGATCAACCCGTTCTATGGCGCGCCGCAGTCGATCTACTCCGACCATTTCCAGTGGCAGGACGGTACCACCGGCAAAATGTCGTACAAGTTGGAGGCTCCGCCCTTACATCCTGCGCTGGCCAGCACTTTGCTTGGCGGTTATGGCCCCCGGAACGCCCTGGACATGAGCCAGTTGCCCAACACCCACGCGATGCTGGCGTTGCTGCGCGACGGGTTCCACCCCGACAGCCCGGGCGGCAGCGTGGAATTGCGCGCAGACGGCACGCCGGTGCTCGACTATCAAGTCTCGGACTACGCCTGGGACGGCCTGCGCCGCGCGTTTCACAGCATGGCCGAGATCCAGTTCGCGGCGGGCGCCAAGTCGGTCAAACCCCTGCACCACGATGCGCGCTACGTGAAAACCCTGGCCGAAGCCCGCACGCTGATCGAAGGCCTCAACCTGGAATTGCACCGCACCTGCCTGGGCAGTGCCCACGTGATGGGCGGGTGCGCCATGGGCGAAGACCCGAAAAATGCGGTGGCCGACAGCCTCGGTCGCCATCACCAACTGCGCAACCTGTCGATCCACGATGGCTCGTTATTCCCCACCAGCATTGGGGCCAACCCGCAATTGTCGGTGTATGGACTGACCGCGCAACTGGCGACCGCCTTGGCCGAACGTCTGAAAACAGCGTGAAAAAACTCGGTATTCAGGGTGTCTATACGGCTTTCTTCTGCATAAGTTGACTTGGCCGACCGGATTGGCTGCGATACCATCCGGTTCCCCAACGGACTCCGCCAGGACGACGCGATGAACCGAGTGTTGTACCCAGGTACCTTCGACCCGATTACCAAAGGCCATGGCGATCTGGTCGAACGCGCCTCTCGCCTGTTCGACCATGTGATCATCGCGGTCGCAGCCAGCCCCAAGAAAAACCCGCTGTTTCCCCTGGAACAGCGCGTGGAGCTGGCGCGTGAGGTCACCAAACACCTGCCCAACGTGGAAGTGGTGGGTTTTTCCACGTTGCTGGCGCATTTCGCCAAAGAGCAGAACGCCAATGTGTTCCTGCGCGGCCTGCGCGCGGTGTCGGACTTCGAATACGAATTCCAGCTGGCCAACATGAATCGCCAACTGGCACCGGACGTGGAAAGCCTGTTTCTCACGCCGTCTGAGCGCTATTCGTTCATTTCTTCGACGTTGGTGCGTGAAATTGCCGCTTTGGGCGGCGATATCACCAAGTTCGTGCACCCCGCCGTGGCCGACGCCCTGACCCTGCGCTTCAAGAAGTAAGACCGCTCAATCGGCGCCTGCTCGCACTGCGGGCGCCAATGCGGCACAATTGCGCGCATTAGTTTTTCAGATGCCTTGGCTGACGGCCCTGGCAGGAGTTTCCATGTCCCTGATCATCACCGACGATTGCATCAACTGCGACGTCTGCGAACCCGAGTGCCCGAACGCTGCCATTTCCCAAGGCGAAGAGATCTACGTGATCGACCCGAACCTGTGCACCCAGTGCGTCGGCCACTACGACGAACCTCAATGCCAGCAAGTGTGCCCGGTAGACTGCATTCCACTGGATGAAGCCCATCCGGAGACGGAAGAGCAGTTGATGGAGAAATACCGGAAGATTACCGGCAAGGCTTGAGGGCCTCATCGCAGCGATGCGGCGACCCGACAAGCCAGCCCCCACAGTTAACCCGAGTTCCAACATAAGAATGCGGTCGAATGTGGGAGCTGCGGTGCGACGCTTCGACTTGCTCGCGAAGACGGCATCAGCACTCACACAAGATCAGCGCTGGCACTTGGGGCAAAACACACTCGCCCGCTGCCCCAGCACCACATTGCGCAGATCGGTCCCGCACACCTTGCAAGCCTCGCCGCCACGGCCATAGACGAACAGTTCCTGCTGGAAATACCCCGGCTGCCCATCGCCACCGATAAAGTCGCGCAACGTGGTGCCGCCCCGCTCGATGGCGGCGGCCAGCACGCGCTTGATTTCGATCGCCAGCTTCAAATAACGCGCCCGGGAAATGCCGCCCGCCTCGCGGCGCGGGTCGATGCCCGCCGCAAACAGCGCTTCCGTCGCGTAGATATTGCCCACACCCACCACCACCGCGTTGTCCATGATGAACGGCTTGACCGCCATCGAACGCCCACGGGACAGTTGGAACAGCCGCTCACCGTCGAACAGGTCGGTCAACGGCTCCGGCCCCAGGCGGATCAGCAATTCGTGATTGTGCGGGTCCTGGCTCCACAACATGGCACCGAACCGCCGAGGGTCGGTGTAGCGCAGGGCCAGGCCCGACTCCAGCTCGATATCCACATGCTCGTGCTTGGCCGCCGGCATGCCGACCTCCACCAGACGCAGGTTGCCCGACATGCCCAGATGGCTGATCAAAGTGCCGACCTCGGCATTGATCAGCAGGTACTTGGCCCGCCGCTCCACCAGCACGATGCGTTGCCCGGACAGGCGCACATCGAGGTCTTCCGGGATCGGCCAGCGCAGGCGCCGCTCACGCACCACCACGCGGCTGACCCGCTGGCCTTCCAGGTGCGGTGCAATACCACGGCGAGTGGTTTCGACTTCTGGCAACTCTGGCATGTCTACCTCTTGAATAACGGGTCAGTGGGCGCCGAGTTCGCGGATCGACAGCTTCATGCTTTCGAAGTCGTAGTCCGACAGGCCCACGTAGTCCAGCACCAGATGGCCAATGGCATTCCATTCGTGGTCCACCGCCTGGTTGCCCAGCACGCGGTAGGAGGAACAGATGTGTTCGGCCATTTTCAGGATCGCCAGCAGGTTTTTCAGCTGGGAATTGCGCGACGACTCATCGCTGAAAATCGCCAGGGCGTTATGGTGGTTGGCAATGGCGTCGGTCACATGCTCCGGCAGGCGCCAGGATTTGGCCGTGTAATAGCCGACCACCGCATGGTTGGTGTTGAAGGCGTTGTTCTCGGTATCGACCACCCTGCAATCGGCGCCGGCATTGGCATACGCCTCTTCCAGCACGGTCATGTAATCGGGAAACCGCTTGAGCATCAGCGGCACGCCACAATCATGGAACAGGCCCAGGGCATAAGCCTCGTCCACCGCCTGGGCGCCAGTGCGCTTGGCCAGGGTGAGGCAGGTCATGGCCACGTCCTGGGCGGTGTCCCAGAAGCGGTTGAGGGTGACGATGGTGTCGTCGCTCATCTCGCCCTTGATCGACTGGGCGTTGATCAGGTTGATGATCGAGCGGCTGCCCAGCAGGTTCACGGCGCGCTGGATCGAGGCGATCTTGTTGCTCAGGCCGTAATACGGCGAGTTGACGATTTTCAGCAAGGCGCCGGACAGGCCCGGGTCCTGGGCGATCAGCCGCGCGATCACCTCCAGGTCCGGGTCGGGCATGTATTGCTCCATCTGCAAATCCACCATGATTTGCGGTTGGGGCGGCACACTGATGCCTTGCAGGGCCTGCTGGATCTGCTCGGCGGAAAGCTCTTGGGACATAAGCACATACTCTGGACTAGGCGGCGATTCTAACCCCTATCGGAAGCTGACCGACACCTCAAAACCCCGATTGAAACCCGGTCAAATGTGGGAGCTGGCTTGCCTGCGATGACAGCACCGCCGTACGTCTGATACACCGCGCCGTCTGCATCGCGGGCAAGCCCGCTCCCACATGAACCGCGCTGCAACAGGTATACTCCCGCTCTTTTTTCCGGAGCGACGTCATGTCCCTGCCAAGCCTGCGTCTCAAAGCCAACGCCGATCGTCGTTTGCGCAACGGCCACCTGTGGGTCTACAGCAACGAAATCGACGTGGCCGCCACCCCGCTCCACGGTTTTCAGGCAGGCGACCAGGCCGTTCTGGAAACCGCCGGCGGCAAGCCGCTGGGCATCGTGGCCATGAGCCCGAACAACCTGATCTGCGCGCGTCTGCTGTCGCGCGACATCAAGTTGCCGCTGGACAAGTCCCTGCTGGTGCACCGTTTGAACGTGGCCCTGTCGCTGCGCGAGCGCCTGTTCGACAAGCCGTTCTACCGCCTGGTCTACGGTGATTCCGACCTGCTGCCGGGTCTGGTAGTCGACCGTTTTGGCGACATCCTCGTGGTGCAGATTGCCTCGGCCACCATGGAAGCCCACAAGGACGACGTGATCGCCGCCCTGACCCAGGTACTCAAACCGAGCGGCATCCTGTTCAAGAACGACTCCGCCGCCCGTGACGCCGAAGGCCTTGGCCGTTACGTCGAAACCGTGTTCGGCCTGGTGCCGGAGTGGGTCGCGCTGGAAGAGAACGGCGTGAAGTTCGAAGCCCCGGTGATCGACGGCCAGAAAACCGGCTGGTTCTACGACCACCGCATGAACCGCGCCCGCCTGGCACCGTATGCCAAAGGCAAGCGCGTGCTGGACCTGTACAGCTACATCGGCGGCTGGGGCGTGCAAGCCGCCGCCTTCGGTGCCAGTGAAGTGTTCTGCGTCGACGCTTCCGCGTTCGCCCTCGATGGCGTGGAGCGTAATGCCGCGCTGAACGGCTTCGCCGAGAAAATGACCTGCATCGAAGGCGACGTGTTCGAAGCCCTCAAGGAACTCAAGGCCGCCGAAGAGCGCTTCGACGTCATCGTCGCCGACCCGCCCGCCTTCATCAAACGCAAGAAAGACATGAAAAACGGCGAAGGCGCCTACCGCCGCCTGAACGAGCAAGCCATGCGCCTGCTCAGCAAGGACGGCATCCTGGTCAGCGCTTCGTGCTCCATGCACCTGCCGGAAGATGATCTGCAAAACATCCTGCTGACCAGCGCCCGCCACCTGGACCGCAATATCCAGATGCTCGAACGCGGCGGCCAGGGCCCGGACCATCCGGTGCACCCGGCGATTGTCGAGACGCGGTATATCAAGAGCATTACGTGCCGGTTGTTGCCGAATAGCTAAACCCTGGCGCGGATAAACCTGTGGGAGCTGGCTTGCCAGCTCCCACAGGGTTTTGCGTCATGCCTATTTCCAAAACTCCTGAGCATTGACTTTCCCCCTCCTCACATCAATTCTGCGTCCTCGCTCAAGGACTGAGTTTTGCCCCGATGACCACCCTCGCCACCCCCGCCCGCAAGACAGCGGCCATCTTCTTGCTGATGACCATGACGGTACTCGGCGTATTCCCGCTGGACGTGATACTCCCCTCGTTTCCCGCCCTGGCCGCACATTTCGATACGGCGGTATCGGACATCGCCCTGTCCATCAGCCTGTTTTCCATCGGATTGTCCTGCTCCCTGCTGCTGATCGGGCCGCTGTCCGACAATCTGGGAAGGAAAAGGCTACTGATAGTCGGTGTGGCGGTGGCCGCGCTCGGCGCTGCCGGATGTGCGCTTGCCGAGGATTACGCCTGGTTTCTGTTTTTCCGGGTAGTGCAGGCGATAGGCTGCGGCAGTTTCGTGCTGTCCCAGGCACTGGTGCAGGACCTCTTCGTAGGCAAGGAACAGGAACGGCTGCGCATCGCGATCGTGACAGCCGGTGGCGTCTGCATTTCGGTGTCGCCACTGTTTGGCAGTTGGCTGCAAACCTGGTTGGACTGGCGCGGCAGTTTTCAGGTGTTTATTGCCATCGCCCTGGTACTGGTGCTCAAGGCATGGTTACTGCTCGACGGCACGACGCCCGCCCCGGCGGTACGTACGGGAATTTTTCGGGCCTACGCACGGGTGTTCTCTGACCGGCGCTTTGTCAGCTACTGGCTGATCTCGGCATTGGCCTTTGCCTGCCATTTCTCGTTCATCGTGGTGTCGCCGATCATTCTGATGGAGCAATTGGCCCTGACGCCGTACCAGTTTTCCCTGGTAATGCTGCTGTACGGCGCAGCCTATGTGCTGGGTGGCATGACCGCAGGCTGGATGAATCGATGGATGGACGGCGATACGCAAATCGTGGCCGGGCTGGGTCTGATCGCATTGGCCGCCGTGTTGATGCTGCTGCTCCATGGTCTCTCGGGGCTGAGCGTGGTGTCGGTGATCGTACCGATGATTCTGTGCACCGCCGGTACCACCATCACCCGGCCCATATCCTCATCGCGCGCCATGGGACTGTTTCCAGGCAATGCCGGTACCAGCGCGGCGGCCGGTAACGTGATCATTTTTGTCTCGGGGGGACTGATCAGCGGGCTGGTCAGCCAGTCAGGCGCGCAGGTGGCTACGGTGCTGCCGCTTGGCTTCCTGATGATGAGTGCCACCGGCATCGCACTGAATGCCTGGACACGCCGCCCGCCACACGTCCTGTAAGCGCTATCTTCACGGTTGCGGCCATTCCCTCCCGGCGCCAGCGGTGTAGAATCGACGCTATTCATCGCCAGTCATCCCCCGGCGGGTTTATGAGCTCGAGGCCCAAGCAAGCGGCGATCCCGCGACGCGAGTGGCAACTTCCGGACACACGGCCATTTCTGAGTGTTCCAGACGTCAATAGAAGCTCACTCCCCTTTGCACCTGATTAGTAAGTGATTAGCCGCCCGGAGTGCTCCATGCCAGATTACCGCTCGAAAACATCCACCCACGGCCGCAACATGGCCGGCGCGCGCGCACTGTGGCGCGCCACGGGGATGAAGGATGACGACTTCAAGAAGCCGATCATCGCGATTGCCAACTCGTTCACCCAGTTCGTACCCGGCCACGTCCACCTCAAGGACCTGGGCCAGCTGGTCGCCCGCGAGATCGAACGCGCCGGCGGCGTAGCGAAAGAATTCAACACCATCGCCGTGGATGACGGCATCGCCATGGGCCATGACGGCATGCTGTATTCCCTGCCGAGCCGCGAAATCATCGCCGACTCCGTGGAGTACATGGTCAACGCCCACTGCGCCGACGCCATCGTGTGCATCTCCAACTGCGACAAGATCACCCCCGGCATGCTGATGGCCGCCCTGCGCCTGAACATCCCGGTGATCTTCGTGTCCGGCGGCCCGATGGAAGCCGGCAAGACCAAACTCGCCTCCCACGGCCTCGACCTGGTCGACGCCATGGTCATCGCCGCCGATTCCAGCGCTTCTGACGAGAAGGTTGCGGAATACGAGCGCAGCGCCTGCCCAACCTGCGGTTCGTGCTCCGGCATGTTCACCGCCAACTCGATGAACTGCCTGACCGAAGCCCTGGGCCTCGCCCTGCCGGGCAACGGTTCCACACTGGCTACCCACAGCGACCGCGAGCAATTGTTCCTGCAGGCTGGCCGCACCATCGTCGAACTGTGCAAACGCTACTACGGCGAGAACGATGAGTCGGTGTTGCCGCGCAACATCGCCAACTTCAAGGCGTTCGAAAACGCCATGACCCTGGACATCGCCATGGGCGGTTCCACCAACACCATCCTGCATTTGCTGGCCGCCGCCCAGGAAGCCGAGATCGATTTCGACCTGCGCGATATCGACCGCCTGTCCCGTCACGTGCCGCAACTGTGCAAGGTCGCGCCGAACATCCAGAAGTACCACATGGAAGACGTGCACCGCGCCGGCGGGATCTTCTCGATCCTCGGCTCCCTGGCCCGTGGCGGTCTGCTGCACACCGACCTGCCGACCGTGCACAGCAAGACCATTGCCGAAGGCATCGCCAAGTGGGACATCACCCAGACCGACGACGAAGCCGTGCACACCTTCTTCAAGGCCGGCCCGGCGGGCATCCCGACGCAAACCGCGTTCAGCCAGTCGACCCGTTGGGACACCCTGGACGACGACCGTGAAAACGGCTGCATCCGCAGTGTCGAGCACGCCTACTCGAAGGAAGGCGGCCTGGCCGTGCTGTACGGCAACATCGCCCTCGACGGCTGCGTGGTGAAAACCGCCGGCGTGGATGAGTCCATCCATGTGTTCGAAGGCAACGCCAAGATCTTCGAAAGCCAGGACAGCGCCGTACGCGGCATCCTCGCCGACGAAGTGAAGGCCGGCGACATCGTGATCATCCGCTACGAAGGCCCGAAAGGCGGCCCGGGCATGCAGGAGATGCTGTACCCGACCTCCTACCTGAAATCCAAGGGCCTGGGCAAAGCCTGTGCCCTTTTGACCGATGGCCGTTTCTCGGGCGGTACTTCGGGCCTGTCCATCGGCCATGCTTCACCGGAAGCGGCTGCCGGTGGCGCGATCGGCCTGGTGCAGGATGGCGACAAGGTATTGATCGACATTCCGAACCGCGCGATCAACCTGTTGGTCAGCGACGAAGAACTCGCCGCACGCCGTGCCGAGCAGGACAAGAAAGGCTGGAAACCGGTGGAGAAGCGCCCGCGCAAAGTCACCACCGCGCTGAAGGCCTACGCCCTGCTGGCCACCAGCGCCGACAAGGGTGCCGTGCGTAACAAGGCGATGCTCGACGGTCTGTAAGCTTCACCCATGAAAATGCCCCGCCAGGTGCGGGGCATTTTTTTGCCTGAAAAAACGCTCCAAAACACTGAAGCTCAAATGTGGGAGCTGGCTTGCCTGCGATAGCGGTGGTGAATTCACGACAGCAATCGCGGGCAAGCCCGCTCCCACAGGGGATTGGGTAAGATTTTAGAACTGCGGGGTGTAGGTCATCGTGAACATCACGTTACGCGGATCACCATAGTAGTTACTGCCCCAGTTCGCGTTGTACGCCGGGATGTAGTACTTCTTGTCGAACAGGTTGTTCAGGTTCGCCGCAACGGTGAATTCCTGGTTGATCTTGTAAGCCACCCGCGAATCCCACAGGGCATTGCCCGGCACATCGAACGTACGGTCATACGCCACGGTACTGCTTTGCGCTGTCACCCCTGCCCCGACACTGAATTTGCGCCAATCCCCCGGCAGTTGGTAGTCACCCCAGACCTTGAGCAAATGCTTGGGCGTCCAGGTGCTGAAGACTTTGCCTTCGTAGGTGTCGTCCTTGAGGAATTTGGTGGTGTTGTAGGTGTAGCTGGAAACCAGCTGCAACCCCGGCAACACTTCACCGCCCAAGGTGGCTTCGAAGCCCTGGCTACGCACCTTGCCCGAGGCCACCGAGCAGTACCAGCCATTGCAGTTCATCGGCCCTTGCAGATCCTGGACAGCACGGTTTTCCTGATCGTAGCGGAAGATGGCGAACGAGGTGTTGAGCCGACCATCGGCCAATTCCCCCTTGATACCCAGCTCGTAGTTCTTGCCCTCGATAGGCTTGAGCAGCGAACCGGAGGTGGTCAGGTTGGTTTGCGGTTCGAACGCGTCAGCGTAGCTGGCGTAGGCCGACCACTCATCGTTCAGGGCGTATACCAGGCCCGCATACGGCGTGACTTTGCCGGAGGTTTGCGTGGTGCTTTCTTCCGGCGCGTTGTACACACCCTGGCGACCGCTCTGGCCAATGTAGGAGTACTCATACCAACTGCTGCGCGCCCCGAGGATCAGGGTCAGCGGGTCCAGCACCTTGACGCGCCAGGTGCCGTAGAGGCCTTTCTGGCGAATGTCGTACCAGCTCTTCGACGCGTTTCCCGCCTGGAACAACTGGTATTTATCGCGCTGCGGGCGATTGTGGTCGATGTTGAAAATATCCGCCCCCGCCGTTGCCGCCCGCGCCCACTGATCGTCGGTGGTCAGTTTGGAATAGTTCGCGCCCAGGACCACTTCCTGCTGGAAGCCCAGCCCGTCGAACTTGCCGTTGACGTACACATCCGCACCGCGACTTTTGGTATTGAAGTCGGTTACCCAGTCGATGTAGCGCACGTCCCCCGTGTCGCCGGGGTTGGGGACGGTGTCCCACGTTGCCTGGTAAGTCGCGTCGTTGTGCTCATCCATGGCGACCAGCGCGGCCTTCACTTTCCAATCGTCATTGAAGCGATGCTCCAGGTCAGCGAACACCTGGGTCTGGTTATTGACGGCGCGGTTCCAGCTGGCGCCGACAAAGGTCGAGCGCGACAGGCCAATGTCGCTGCCGTCGGCATAACGGGGCAACGACATGAAGTTGGGGCGCGAATGGCCCTTCTGGTTGCTGATGCCTACGCCGACCGTCGTGTCCGGGGTGAAGTCATAGTCGACGGCGCCATAGACCGTCTGGTTCCAGCCGCCCGCGTAGTCGACGAACGATTGGGTGGTGTCGTAATCCGCCACGAACCGGCCACGCAAGGTGCCTTCGGCATTGAGCGGGCCACCGGCGTCCACTTGGGTGCCGTAATGGTCCCAGGAGCCGGCCTTGGCTGTGACGGTCACGGTGGGCGCTTGCTGGCCGCGCTTGCGCACCAGGTTCATGGTGCCGCCGGGGCTGTTGGCGCCTTGCAGCAAGGCGGCCGGGCCACGCAGCGTCTCGACACGGTCGTAGATCGCCATGTTCTCGGTGAGATAGCTGCCCAGTGTGTAGGTATTACGCGGGATGCCCACGCCGTCGTATTGCAGCGTGCCGACCTCGAAGCCACGGGAGAAGATGAACAGGCCGGGACCGGGGGATTTGGTCGCCGTCAGGCCCGGCGTGCGCTTGACCACTTCGGACAGTTTGGTGGTGTTCTGGTCATCCATCTGCTTGCGCGTCATGACGCTGACCGACTGCGGAATATCCTTGAGTTTCTGCTCACCCTTGCCCAGGGTCACGGCCCCCGTGGTATAGGAGCCGGTGCCTTCGGTCGTGGTACCCAGGCGTTCGGCGCTGATGGTGGTGGCGCCCACTTCAAGGGCACCGCCCGTGTCCACGCGTTTCTCCAGAGTAACCGTGTCCGCGTTGATGAACGCCGCGCTCAGTTCGGTGCCCGCCAGCAGTTTGCCCAAGGCTTCGCGCTGTCCGAGATTGCCATGCACTCCGGGCGAAACCACACCTTGGGTCAATTCACCCGACACCAGCACCTGAACCCGCGTCACCGACGAAAATGCCGCCAGCGCACCATCCAGGCTCTGCCCTGGAATATCGAAACGATAGGTTTGAGCCTGAGTGGTCTCGGCGGCCTGCAAGTACAGCGGCGCAGTACCGCAGGCCATGGAAATGGCCAGTGCCAGCAAAGGCCGTGCGGCGTATCGGTGTGCCATGGATGGTGCTCCCCAGTGCAAAAAGTCAGTGATCGGCGCCGCACTACTTGAGAGTGCTTACTATTTGCGCCTCAGTGATCAAGGACGATGGCGTTCCGGGAAACCCTGAAAATATTTTGAGAAAGTTGCCGTCAGGACGCTTTGCCTTCACGAAACACCAGCAAATACGGGGTGTAGTGTTCGGCATGCAGATTGAGGGTGTACTCCAACGCCTTGATCACGGCGTCGGGCTTGTCGATTTCAAACACGCCAGACACCACGCGATTGCGCAGCGCTTCGCCCAGCACCAGGGTTTTGCCAGGCCAGTAGCGGTTCAGCTCGCTGACCACTTCCGACAGCGGTTGTTGGCGGAACACCAGTTGGCGTTGGCGCCAGGCGAAGCCGCTGGCCGGGTCGAACCCGTGGATGGCGGCGAGACGCTGGCCCTGATACTCAACCGCCCGCCCCGGTTCCAGGTAAACCGGCTCACCGTTGCCCGCACTGACCTGTACCTTGCCCTGCGCCACTTGAACCCGCGTCTGCGCATCCCGCCGCGCCACGCTGAACTGGGTGCCCACCACCTTCACCCAGCCCTCACCGGACTGCACCACGAAAGGCCGCGCGGGATCTTTGGTCACACTGAAAAAACCTTCACCGCGCAGCAGGCGAATCTGGCGTTCACCGCCGTTCATACGCACTTGCACCGCGCTGTCGGTGTTGAGCTGCAACCGGGAGCCGTCAGCCAGGTCGACCGTGCGCGACTCACCGGTCGTGGTGGCGTAATCCGCGCGCAGGCGGTCCAGCCAGGGGGTGTTCTGCACAGTCAGCCCCACCGTCAGCAACACGGCGGCGGCACGCAACACGGCGGCGGCACAGGCCCAGCGTCGTAGCGGCTTGCGCCAGGCGGCCTGTTCGGTGCGACGGATCACCCGCGCCGGTTCACGCAGACCACCCAGCATCGCCCGCACTTCCTGCCAGGCATCATCCTGAGCCTGACCCTGCCCGAGCCAAGCCGCAAAGGCCTCCATTTCGGCCGGCGTGACATCCTCGGCCTGGAGGCGGAAATACCAACCGCAGGCTTGTTCGAACAGCGCGTCGGCAGTGTGTGCAGCGGTCATGACCGACGTCCTTGTGTGTCGCTGGCGAGTCGCGTCTTGATGTAGGCGCGGCATTCAATCAGGGCACGACGCAGTTGGTATTCCACACTGCGCGGAGTGATCGACAGGCGCTCGCCAATCTCGCGATAGGAAAGTTCGTCGACATGATAAAGCAGGAAGATCTGCCGAGTCGCTTCGGGCAACGCCAGGATTGCGTCCTGCATCAGTTGCTCCTGCTGATAGACGGCCAGTTGCTCATCGATGCCTGGGGTGGTGCAAGGCAATTCTTCACTGGGTTCGCCGGCGTCCAGACGCTCGCGGCGAATCGCCTGACGCTGGTGATCACGCACCAGGTTGCTGGCAATGGTGAAGAGGAAGGCCGGGAGGTTGTCGATCTTCTCGCCAGAGTCGAGACGCGCCAGGCGCAGGAACGATTCCTGGGTCAGGTCCGCAGCCACCTGTGCGCTGCCGGTGCGGCGCGTGACGAACGCTTCGAGGGCTTTCTTCTGCTCCGCGAACAGACGCGCGATCTGCGAATTCCAGGAGGGCACAGCACTACCTTGAGAAGAACGGAGGGTTCAGGAAGTGCGCAAGCTAGCAGAGGATGAGATTGGTTCGCAATTGATATCTATTTTTTACTGTGGGTTTTGGAGTGTTCTTTAGGGAGCCATCGCAGGCAAGCCAGCTCCCACATTTTGACCGTGTGAACCCG
>NZ_JBSVWB010000041.1:0-56296 GCF_054071795.1 Pseudomonas sp. SDO5271_S396 | reverse complement strand
GATCCGACAAGCCAGCTCCTACATGATTCAGTGTTCTTTAGCTCACTGCTGAGTCTTGTGATCCAGGGCTGCGTAGAAGTTGGCGCTCTGTTGCAGGTATTTCTGGGTGTAGGCACTGGTGCTGGATTTTTTGCCGGTGACTTCCACGCTGGCGGAAGCTGGCAGCGCAACAGTGGCGGAAACAGCGGAAGCGGCGATGATGGAGAAGAGGTTCAAGTTCATGTCGGTAACCCTTGTGTTCGTTTGGTTGAGTGGCCGGTGAGGCCTTGGAACCAAACTTACGCCCGAGGGCTAAGCCTTAGAAATGCTTTGAAACAGTAGCCGCTATTAATAGAATTAATAGAAAGGTTCAGGCCCCGTCATCCGGGGCCTGTGGCTTAGTGACGCACCAGGAACTTGAGGTCGCTGGGGGCATCGATCGCCAATTTCTGTACGGTTTTGCCTAACAGACCGGTCTTGGGGTCGCGCTCGACCACCACGATTTCATTGCTTTTCTGGTTGGCGATCAGCAGGAACTTGCCGCTGGGGTCGAGGCTGAACTCCCTCGGATGGTCACCTTCGACGGAACGTCGTTGCAGTTCCTTGAGGTGCGCGGTCGCCGGATCGATGCTGAACACCAGCAACTGGTTAGCGGTGCCGCGGTTGCTCACGTACAGGAATTTGCCATCGCTGGAGGCATGCAGCGCTGCCCCGGCCTTGTCCGACACCGGTTGCCCGGCGGCGAAGTCCACCAGTTGGGTCTGGCTGAGCTGGCCGTCCTTGTAGTCGAATACCGCGATCTGCGCGCTCATCTCCGTGGCCAGCCAGGCGTGCTTGCCGTCGGCGCTGAACAGCAAATGACGCGGGCCGCTGCCCGGGGGCAACTGCACCGAAGCCGGGTTGGCCGCCGTCAAAGGCCGTTCGGGGTTGGCCTTGGGGTCATAGCGGTAGGCAAAGATTTTGTCCGCGCCCAGGTCCTGCACAAACACATACTGGCCGTCCGGCGATGACACCACCGAATGCACGTGGTTGGACGCCTGGCGCTCAGGGTTCACGCGGCTGGCCGGGTGCCCGCTCAACTGCACCGGTGCCGACAGATTGCCTTCGGCATCCAGCGGCAGGATGGCCAGGCTGCCGCCCGGGTCTTCCAGTACCGAATAGTTGGCGACGAACAGGTAGCGGCCATCGGCGGCCACGCTGGAATGGGTCGGCTCGTTGCCCAGGCTCTGGACCTGGTTGATCAGGGTCAACTGATGGTTCTGCGGGTCGATGCGGTAGCTGCTGACGCGCCCCACCGGGTCTTTCTGGCCCGGACCGTTTTCATTGACCACGAACAGGCGCTTGCCATCCTTCGACACGGTCAGCCACGAGGGATTGGCCGCCTTGGCCGCCAGCACCGGCTTGCCGGTGAATTGCCCGGTGCGGCTGTCGAACTGCAAGCGATAAATGCCTTCGCTGGTGCCGGCGGTGTAGCTGCCCACCAACAGTTCAAACGTGTCAGCCGGCGCGGCCTGCACCGACATCGCACCGACACTGCCGGCCATCAGCAGCGGCCAGAATTTACGCATCATCATCCGCATCGTCCTCTTCATTGTTGTTGTCGCCCTTGAACGCACTGAGGCAGACCAGACGGTGTTCACCGTCGTCGTTGCTCAGCAGCCAGCTCTGCAAGCTGTCGTCAAAGGTGGCGGCATTGAGTTGTTCTGGACTGAACGTCCAACGCTTGAGTTCCCGGCCATCCATGCTTTCGATCTGCAAATGCTTGTCGAACTTGAAGTCGAAGGCGTGCAGCCCGTCGATGATCAGCATGTCGCTGTCGTTCAGGGCGGTGCTCAGGTTGGGTTGCGTGTCGGTCATGGTGGGGAGTCACTGCGGGGGAAAAGACACATGATAGGTCAAATCCCCCGCCGTGCCTCGCAGCAATGAGCCATGAACCTCAATGTGCGAAAAGTGAGTTGCCTTTCTGCCCGGCCAGTTTCTCCGGTTTGATCAGAAACCGAGCCAGTGCTGGCAGCAGCCACAGCGCACCGAACATGTTCCACAGCAACATGAAGGTCAGCATCAGGCCCATGTCGGCCTGGAACTTGATCGCCGAGAAGATCCAGGTGCACACACCAATCGCCAGGCACAGCCCGGTGAACAGTACGGCTTTGCCGGTGGACTTGAGCGTCTGGTAGTACGCTTCCTGCAACGGCAGGCCGGCACGCAGGAAACTTTCCAGACGGCTGTAGATATAGATGCCGTAGTCCACGCCAATCCCCACGCCCAGCGCCACCACCGGCAGGGTCGCGACCTTGACGCCGATGCCCATGAACGCCATCAGCGCGTTGCCCAGCACCGAGGTCAGCACCAGCGGCAGCACGATGCACAGGGTTGCCGCCCAGGAGCGGAAGGTGATCATGCACATGGTCGCCACGCACAGGTACACCAGGATCAGGATGGTCAGCTCCGACTCTTTGATCACCTCGTTGGTGGCGGCTTCGATGCCGGCGTTACCTGCCGCCAGGATGAACTCCAGGCCGTCGCGATTGTTTTCCTTGGCAAATTCCTGCACCGCATGCACGGCGCGGTCGAGGGTTTCGGCCTTGTGGTCGTTGAGGAACACCAGCACCGGCGCCAGGGAGCAATTGTTGTTGTACAGGCCATCGGCACGGGCGATGGAGTTGTTCAACACGTCGGGGTTGCGCGACAGGGTTTCCCATTTCAGGTTGCCCTCGTTCATCCCCTTGATCATCTGCTTGGACACGGTCACCAGCGAGATGGCCGACTGCACGCCCTCGGTGTTCTGCATCTTCCACATCAGCTGGTCGATGGGCGCCATGGCTTCATAGCGCGAGCAGCCTTCGGACTTGGTCTTGACCATCACCACCAGCACGTCGGAACTGGTGGAGTAGTTGCTGATGATGAAGTTGTTGTCCTTGTTGTAGCGCGAGTCCGGGCGCAACTCCGGCGCGCCCTGGTCGAGGTCGCCGATCTTCAGGTTCTGGCTGTACCAGAGGCCACCACCAAAGGCGACCAACGCCAGGAAGATCGAGATCGGCGCGACTTTCGGGCTGGCGAATTTCGACAACAGGCGCCAGAAACCATGTTCGCGGTGCGCATCCTTTTTGCTGCGCTCGATGGCGCGTTTGCTGATGCCCACGTAGGAAATCGCCACGGGTAGCAGGATCAGGTTAGTGAACACGATCACCGCCACGCCGATGGAGGCGCCGATGGCCAGTTCGCGAATCACACCGATGTCGATGATCAGCAGCGTAATGAAGCCCACCGCGTCGGCCAGGATCGCGATCATGCCCGGCAGGAACAGTTGGCGGAAGGTGCGGCGCGCAGCGGTCAGGGCGTTGTCGGCGTCGCTGGACTGCAAGGCGATACCATTGATCTTCTGCACACCGTGGGAAATGCCGATGGCGAAGATCAGGAACGGCACCAGCATCGAGTAGGGATCCAGGCCAAAACCGGCGGCGTGCATCAAACCCAGTTGCCAGACCACCGCCACCAGCGTGGTGATCAGCACGGCGATGGTGCTGCGGATGCACCAGGTGAACCAGTACAACAGCACCAGGGTGATGACGAATGCCACGCCGAAGAACAGCACCACCATGATCAGGCCGTCGATCAGGTCACCGACCTTCTTGGCGAACCCGACGATATGGATCTGCACGTTGGGGTTCTGCTCCTGGAACTTGGTGCGGATCTTGTCTTCCAGCTCATGGGAAAACTTCTGATAGTCCAGGGCCAGCAATTTGCCCTGGTCCTGTGGGTCCGGGTACGACTCCAGCAGCGGAATGTCGACAATGCTCGATTTGAAGTCGTTGGCCACCAGGCGTCCGACCTGCCCCGACTTGAGCACGTTGTTGCGCAGTTGATCGAGGCTTTGCGGCGAACCGTTATAGCTCTGCGGGATCACTTCGCCGCCGGCGAAGCCTTCTTCGGTCACTTCGGTCCAGCGCACGCTGGGGCTCCACAGCGACTTGAGGCCGGAGCGATCGACGCCGGAAATGTAGAACACCTCGTCGTTGATCTGACGCAGGGTCTCCATGTATTCCTTCGTGAAGATGTCACCGTCCTTGGCTTCCACCGAGATGCGCACCGTGTTGCCCAGGTTCGCCAGGTCGTTGCGGTGCTCCATCATCTTCTCGATGAAGGGATGCTTGAGGGGGATCATCTTTTCGAAACTGGTGGACGGGCGAATCAAGGTCGCCTGCCAGAACAGGAAAATACTCACCACCAGGCAGATGACGATCACTGCCGGACGGTTGTTGAAGATCAGGCGCTCAAGAAAGGTCGCTTTATCGTTGTGATGAGTGCTCATTCTTTCCCCGCCTTCTTATTGTTTTGTAGGTTCAGCGCCGGTGGGCGTAGCGACACGAACACCGCCCTGCCCGGCCAGAATCAGGTTCCCGTTGCCCGCCGCCGTCACTGATGACAACGAAATGCGATCCGGGCGGTTGAACACGCTGAACGTCACCCCGTCATCGTGGCTGACCACCACGCTGCCGCCGTTGCCAACGACGACAATCGAGCCGTCTTCCAGCAAGGTCGCGCCCGACAGGCCGAACTCCAGCGCTCCCCGCGCGGCGTTCAATTCGACGGGCTCCCAGGTGCTGCCAAAATCCGTGGAACGGTACAGGTTGCCGCGCAAACCGTAGGCCAGCAGGGTTTGCGGTTGCGCGGTGCCGATCACGCCAAACAGCGAGCCCTCGTAGGGGCCTTCGAGTTTTTCCCAGGTCTGGCCGTCATCGCTGGAACGGAACATGCTGCCCTGCTCGCCGACGATGAACAGGCCGGCGTCCTTGATAGCGGCGATGGCATTGAGGTGGAACTGGTCTTCGTTGTCGAGGCGGTCGCTGACGTCGTCCCAGGTCTTGCCGCCGTCGGTGGTTTCGATCAGCGCACCGTAGGCGCCCACGGCCAGGCCGCGTTCGGCGTCCTTGAACCAGATATCGAGCAACGGCGCTTCGCGCTTGAGGTCTTGAAATTGCTGGGTCCAGGTGGCGCCGCCGTCGGAACTGGCGAGGATCTGCGCATCGTGGCCCACCGCCCAGCCTTGTTTGTCATCGACAAAAAACACCGCCGTGAGCAACTGACGGGTGGGCACTTTGGCCTGGGTCCAGGTGCTGCCCTGGTCGTCGGAATAGAGGATGTGCCCGCGATCACCGACCGCCACCAGGCGCTTGCCGGCGTGGACCACATCGATCATCAGGCCCTTGGCGGCCTTGGGGGATTCAATCGCGAACACTGGTGTTGCAGGGGTATCGCTGGCGGCCTGCGCGGGTATAGACCCTGCAACACCTGCAAACAGCGAGAGCGCTGTGGCCAGCAACGCAAACTTGCGTGCGGCGCGTGGGCGGCAAACAACCCAACCCATGACAGGCTCACTCATAGACCTTTCTCCCATTTATTATTGTTAGGTCGTCTCGCCTTCCGGGGCTCTGAAACCTGCAATCTAGAGCGCCCAGGGTCAGCAGGGGCCATCCTATCGGGCTTTCGAATCGTCTGACAATCGGCGCTACGTTATCTTTTGTTAACTGACGGGCGTTTGCGCGTCGGCTGAATATAGCCGCATTCGCCAGACTGATTGCCGACCTCGCTATGAATTTTAATTCCATCTATTGAGTTTTGAGAATTTTTATTCCATTAATAGCCTTCCTGAAAACAATAATCCAAAGGACGTAGGCGTATGCGCGAACTCGGAATCGGCCTGATCGGCACAGGCTTCATGGGCCGTGCCCATGCCCTGGCGTTCAACAATGCCCGGGCAGTGTTTGAATTGCCGGTAAACCTCAAGCTGGCCGCCCTGGCCGATGCCGACACCGAGCGCGCCGTGCGTTGCGCCAGCGCCTGGGGGTTTGCCCAGGCCCATGGCGACTGGCAGGCCCTGATCGACGACCCCAAGGTCGATGTCGTGGCCATCACTACCCCCAATCACTTGCATTACCCCATGGCCATGGCGGCCATCGCGGCAGGCAAGGCGGTGTATTGCGAAAAGCCCTTGGCGGTCAGTCTGGAACAGGCCGACGCCATGCGCCGCGCGGCGAGTGCCGCCGGAGTAGTGACACGGGTGGGCTACAACTATCAGCACAACCCGATGATCACCTTGGCCAGGCAGATGATTGCCAATGGCGAGCTGGGCGAGATCATCAGTTTCCAGGGCGAATTCAGCGAAGACTTCATGGGTGACCCAGACTCCCCATGGTCATGGCGTTGTGAAGTGGAACATGCCGGCGGCGCCCTGGCAGACCTGGGCAGTCATTTGCTGTCGATGGCGCGTTACCTGGTGGGCGATGTGCTCAGCGTATGCGCCGACACCCAGACCGTTCACGCCCGGCGCCCAGCCGTAAAAGGCAGCGCCGAACACAAAGCCATCGCGGTGGACGACCAGGTTCACGCCCTGCTGCGCTTTGCCAATGGCGCACGCGGCACGGTCAGCAGCAGCTGGCTCAAGCACGGCTACAAGAATCACCTGAGTTTCGAGATCAGCGGGACGCAAGGCACGTTGGCGTTCGATCAGGAGCGCCTGAATGAACTGCGCCTGTGTCGCGTCGGCCAGGACGGCTTCCAGCGCCTGCTCGCGGGCCCTGCCTTGCCCGGTTACGCCGCGTTCAGCCCGGCGGCGGGGCATCAATTGGGTTACAACGAATTGAAGACGCTGGAAGTGCAGGAACTGATCATGGCCCTGGCCGGGCAAGGGGCCGATGGCACCGACTTTGAGACAGCGTGGGCTGTGGAGCGGCTGGCGACGGCGATTCGCGTTGCGGCGAAGGAAGAACGCTGGGTCAGCGTGGGCACGATCTAAAATGTGGGAGCGGGCTTGCTCGCTCCCACAATTGGATTACCTGCATCTTGAAATCAGCGCAAGGCGCGGCGCAGAACCTTGCCCACGGTGGTCTTGGGCAGCTCTGTGGTACGGAACTCCACGTACTTGGGCACTTTGTAACCCGTCAGGTATTCGCGGCAGTGGGCAAGGATTTGTTCCTGGGTCAGGTTCGGGTCCTTGCGTACCACGATAATCTTCACCTTTTCCCCGGTGATGCTGTCCTCCACGCCAATGGCTGCCACTTCACCAACCCCCGGGTGCAGCGCCACCACATCCTCGATCTCGTTGGGGTACACGTTGAAACCCGAGACCAGGATCATGTCTTTTTTGCGGTCCACCAGGCGAATGTATCCACGTTCGTCCATCACCCCGATATCACCCGTGGACAACCAGCCTTCGGCATCCAGCACTTCGGCGGTTTCCTTGGGTCGCTTCCAATACCCTTGCATCACCTGCGGGCCGCGTACCTGCAACTCGCCTTGTTCGCCCACCTCCGCCAGCTCACCGTCTTCGCGTAAAAAGCGTACCCAGGTGGATGGCAACGGCACGCCGATGCTGCCGGTGAACTCCATCTCACGCATGCGTGCAATATCGATAGGGCTGATGCTCACCACCGGCGAGCATTCGGTCAGGCCGTAGCCTTCGATGATCGGCAGCCCGGTGACCTCCTTCCAGCGCTGCGCCACCGACGTATGCGTGGCCATGCCGCCGGCGATCACCATGCGCAGGTCGGAAAAGTCCCGCGCACAGAACTCCTTGTTTTCCAGCAACCCATTGAACAGCGTGTTAACCCCGGCAATCCCATTGAAACGCTCCTTGCGCAGGATCATCTGCACACGCTTCACGTCCCGCGGGTTGGCGATCAGGATGTTGCGCCCACCCAGGCACATGAACATCAGGCAGTTCACCGTGAGCGAAAAAATGTGATACAGCGGCAGCAGCGTGACGTTGGTTTCCTGCTGGTTCTGGTCCAGCTGATCACCGACCCAGGCCTTGGCCTGCAACAGGTTGGCGATGATATTGCGGTGGCTGAGCATCACCCCCTTGGCATCGCCGGTGGTACCGCCGGTGTATTGCAAAAAAGCCAGGTCATCGAGCGCCATGGCCACCGGGAAGTGATTGAGCGCGCGCCCCTGCTTCAGTACCTGATTGAAGCGCAGCGCGCCGCGCAGGTTGAAGTCGGGCACCTGTTTTTGCACGCGCCGCAGGATGAAGTTCATCGCCGCGCCCTTGAACGTACCGAGCAGGTCGCCGATGGCCGCCACCACGACACGCTTGACGCTGCTGCCGGCGATGACTTTTTCCAGGGTGTGGGCGAAGTTCTCGAAGATCACCACGGTTTCGGCTTCGCTGTCCTTGAGCAAGTGCTTGAGCTCGTGGGCGGTGTACAGCGGGTTGACGTTGACCACCACCGCCCCGGCCAGGGTGGTGCCCAGCAGGCAGATGGGATACTGCAAGCAATTGGGCATCATCAGCGCCACACGGTCGCCCTTCTTCACACCCTGCCCTTGCAGCCAGGCGGCGAAGGCGACGCCCTGGGCCTGCCAATCGGCATAGGTCATTTCGGTGCCGATGCTGACGTAGGCAACTCGCTCGCGATAACGCTCCAAGTGTTCCAGAAACACTTCGCGCAACGATGGGTAGTCCTCGATACCGGCTTCGATGTCCGCCGGCACGCCGGGCAAGTAAGCGTTCAACCAGATCCGTTCGGTTTGTTCCAGGC
This sequence comes from Pseudomonas sp. SDO5271_S396, assembly GCF_054071795.1. NCBI lineage: Bacteria > Pseudomonadati > Pseudomonadota > Gammaproteobacteria > Pseudomonadales > Pseudomonadaceae > Pseudomonas > Pseudomonas sp. SDO5271_S396. The sequence continues at coordinate 47,777 of NZ_JBSVWB010000041.1, read as the reverse complement.
TGACAGTGTTCATGGCAGTCTCCTTATTGTTGTTTTGGATGACGCTACTTTTCGACGATGGCGGTAATCCCCAGCCCTCCCGCCGCACAAATGGAAATCAGGCCGCGCCCGCCGCCGCGCTCATGGATGGCCTTGGCCAGCGCCGCCAGTTGCCGGCCGCCGGTGGCGGCGAACGGATGGCCGCAGCCCAGCGAGCCACCGTTGACGTTCATCTTGCTGCGGTCAATGGGGCCCAGCGGTGCTTCCAAGCCTAGACGCTCGCGGCAATAATCGGCGTCCTCCCAGGCTTTCAGCGTGCACAGCACCTGGGCGGCGAACGCTTCATGTATCTCGAAAAAATCGAAATCGGCAAAGCTCAAGCCCTCGCGCGCGAGCATGCGCGGCACGGCATAGGCCGGGGCCATCAACAGGCCCTCGGTGCCGTCGACGAAGTTCACCGCCGCCGTTTCGCCGGTGCGCAGGTAAGCCAGCACCGGCCACCCGTGGGCCGCGGCCCATTCCTCACTGGCCAGCAACACCACTGAGGCGCCATCGGTCAGCGGTGTGGAGTTGCCGGCGGTGAGCGTGCCGTTCTGCCGATCGTAGGCCGGAGACAAGCCGGCGAGCTTCTCCAGGCTGGCGTCCGCGCGCAGGTTGTTGTCGCGGGCCAGGCCACGATATGGGCTGATCAGGTCGTCGAAAAAACCGCGCAGGTACGCCGCGTCCAGCCGCTGATGGCTGCTGAGGGTCAGTTCATCCTGGGCCAAGCGCTTGATCTGCCAGCGCTTGGCCATTTCTTCACAGTGCTCGCCCATGGACAAGCCGGTACGCGGCTCGCCATTGCGCGGCAGCAACGGCTTGAACAACATCGATGGACGCACCTTCGACAAAGCCCGCAGTTTTGCCCCCATGCCCTTGGCACGGTTGGCCGCCAGCAAGGTGTGGCGCAACGATTCGTTGATGCCGATGGGCGCATCGGAGGTAGTGTCGGCGCCGCCGGCCACGCCCACGTCGATCTGGCCGAGGGCGATTTTATTGGCCACCAGCAACGCGGCTTCCAAACCCGTGCCGCAGGCTTGCTGGACATCGTAGGCGGGTGTGTCGGGGGACAAGGTGGTCGACAGCAGGGCTTCACGCGCGAGGTTGAAGTCCCGGGAATGCTTGATCACCGCGCCGGCGGCAAACTCCCCCAGGCGCTGGCCGTGCAGGTTGTAGCGATCCACCAGGCCTTGCAGCGCAGCCACCAGCAAGTCCTGGTTGCTGTCATGGGTGTACACCGTGTTGGAGCGGGCAAACGGGATGCGGTTGCCGCCGATGATCGCAACGCGACGCACCGGGGCCGGATTGAAGCTGTAGTCACTCATCGACAGGTCTCATTCCAGATAAAGAGGCCGCGCATATGGGGCTTGTCGCCGGCGACATTGCGCACTTCGAATTCACGGCGCGGGCTCGTCACGGGGCGGCTCCAGAGCGCCACCTGGCCGGGCAGGAAGATCGGCAGTTTGAACTCGCAATGGGCCTCGGCCTGGTCCAGTCCGCCGGGCGGTTGCTGGGCGGCCAGTGCGCGGCCCAGGGTCCACATGCCATGGGCGATGGCACGGCGAAAGCCGAAGATCTTCGCGCCGATCACCGAGGTATGGATCGGGTTGAAGTCCCCGGACACCTTGGCAAAGCGTCGGCCCAGGTCGGCGGGCAGTGTCCAGCGCTGGGTACGCAACAAGCCCTCTTCCGGCAACGGCAACCCATCGCCCCAGGGCTCCCCGACCGGTGCCTTGACGTCACGGCGCAAATACAGGCTGTCGCTTTCCCACACCAGGGCGTCGTCGCCGTAGGCGCGGGTGGCGATGCTTAACGCCTGGCCCTTGGGATGGGCGACCCAGCGCTCGCAATACACCTCAAGGCGCAACGCCTGCCCCTCGTGCAAGCGCCGGTGCTGATGAATGCGATTGGCCAGGTGCACCATGCCGCTGGCCGGGTACGGAAAACTCGGCCGAGTCAGCAGCATCAGGTGCAGCGGGAACGCCAGCACATGGGGATAGGACAGTGGCACGCCCTGTTCGCGACGGAACCCGCAGGCGCGGCCATAGGCGGCAATGTCGCTGGGCGACAACGCCACCGCCGCGCGCACCAGGCGCTCCCTGGGCAGCAGCGGCGCACCGTCGAGTTTGGGCTTGCGCAGGGCGCGCGCACCGTCGATCAACAAACGCATGCGCGACGGGGGTGGGTCGATGATCTGGGTCACGTAGTCCATGGCTCAGGCCCCCAACAGGCTTTGGCCGCAGACGCGTACGACTTGGCCGTTGACCCCACCGGACGCCGGGTGCGCCAGCCAGGCGATGGTTTCAGCCACATCGATGGGCTGACCGCCCTGGGACAAGGAATTCATGCGTCGCCCCGCCTCGCGGATCATCAACGGGATCTTCGCGGTCATCTGGGTCTCGATGAACCCGGGCGCCACCCCGTTGACCGTCACCTGCTGCGCAGCCGCCTTTGGTGCCAGGCCTTGTACCAGGCCAATCACCCCGGCTTTGGAGGTGGCGTAGTTACTCTGCCCCAGGTTGCCGGCAATGCCGGAAATCGACGACACGCACACAATCCGCCCTCCCGGGTTCAGCCCCTGGCTGTCCAGCAACGCGCTGCTCAATTGCAGCGGAGCCTCCAGGTTCACCGCCAGTACGCTGCGCCACGCGGCTTCGGTCATTTTGGCGATGGTTTTGTCGCGGGTGATGCCGGCGTTGTGCACCACCACATCGAATGCACCGTATTGACTGACATGGGCCTGCAACAGCGAAGCCGCGTCGGTGGCGGTGATGTCCAGCGGCAATGCCGATCCGCCGACACTGCTGGCCGCCTGCTGCAGGGCCTCGTGAGACTGAGGCACGTCCACACACACCACATGGGCACCATCACGTGCCAACACCTGCGCGATGGCCAGCCCGATACCACGGGAGGCGCCGGTCACCAAGGCGCGGCGACCGACAAAGGGTTTATCCCAGTTGATCGCGTTATTGCCGTCCACCGTGTTTTCCAGGCGCACCACTTGCCCGGACACGTAGGCCGAACGGCGCGACAGAAAAAAGCGCAGGCTGCTGTCCAGCGCCGCTTCGGCACCCGGCGCCACATAGATCAATTGCACGGTGATCGCCCGGCGCAGTTCCTTGGCCAGCGAGCGCACCAGCCCTTCCAGGGCGCGCTGGGCGATGGCTTGGGGCAAATCCCTGCAATGCTCCGGCGCCGTGCCGAGCACCACCACACGGCCATGGTGGCCGATGCGCTTGGCGTTCGCATGGAAGAACACGTAGAGCTCATCGAGTTGCTGCAAGTCCGTCACGCCGCTGGCGTCGAACACCGCGCCCTGCACCTTGACCGTGGACGGCGCCTTGGGGGTCGCCGGGATGGCGGCCACGGTGTCGGTGGCTTCAAGCACCTGTTGCACCGGCTCGATCAGGCGCCCTGCCCCGGCGATGATCACCGGGTTGACCAACCCGTGCTGGCCGCTGCGATGGCGTTGCAGCGGTAGCGGTTGCGGCAGGCCGACGGCCTGGGCCAGGCGCCGACCCCAGGGGGAATTGACGAAAGAAAGGTAGCTGTCACTCATAGAGACATTCACTCACAACACATTCTGACCGTGTAAACCCGGTCCCCTGTGGGAGCTGACCTGCCTGCGCTAGCGGTGTCAGGTGTACCGCTATCGCAGGCAAGCCAGCGCTCACATTGACCGTGCTTGTCCTAATTGACCGAGGCGTTTTCGCTCTGGCTGTTGCGACGTTTTATCGCCGGTTCCAACGCCTGCTTGCGCTGTTGCAACGCCTCCAGCAAACCGAAATCCTGCGGGAAGTCGTCGACCTGGATGCCATGGTCGGCGTATTCCACGTAGCGTCCCAGCAAGGTGTCTTCGTCGTCGCTGATCAGGTCCAGCGCCCGCGCCTTGATACGCCAGGCGGTGAACGCAGTAGCGGAAATCGGCATTGGTTCGATCACGCCCTGCTTCACGGCGGCCTTGAGCCGTGCCTCGATCAGTTCCACTTGCGGCAACAGGCGGAAACCCAATTCACCGTAAGCCAGCTTGTCGATTTCCGGACGCGGTATGTAGGAATTGGCCAGCAGGCGGTCGCGGGTCTCGCCCGGGGTCTGCACCACATCCGCCACCTGGGCCAGCAAGCGGTCCGAGGGTTTACGCAGGGGAATGCCGAGCGGGAACGTCAACACTTTCAGCACGCTTGCGGTGGCTTTCGACGGGTAGTTATCCAGTACTTCGGCCAAGGCTTCATGGGCGCGCAACAACGCATCCTGTGCAGCCCAGTGCACCAACGGCAGGTCCGCCTGGGGCCGGCCATCATCTTCAAAACGCTTGAGTACGCAGGACAGGATGTACAGCTGCGACAGAATATCCCCCAGCCGCCCGGTGATACTTTCCTTGCGCTTGAGGGCCCCGCCCAGTACGCCCATGGAAATATCCGAGATCAACGCCAGCACCACCGACAGTCGATTGGCCTGGCGGTAGTAGGACGCCAGCGCCGGGTCGGTCTTGGCCGGAGCCGAAATCAGCCGCCCACCGGTCAGCGAATGCACGACAGCGCGTACGGTATTGGCCAGTACAAAGCTCACGTGGCCGAACATCGCAGTGTCGAAGGCTTCCAGCGCCTTGCGTCGGTCCGGGTTGCGCGCCGCTTCCATTTCGCGGAACACATAGGGATGGCAACGGATCAGGCCCTGGCCAAAGATGATCAGGCAGCGGGTCATGATGTTTGCCCCCTCCACCGTAATGGCGATGGGGCTTTGCTGGTAGGCACGGGCCAGGAAGTTGTTCGGGCCCATGCAGATGCCCTTGCCGGCGACGATGTCCATGCCGTCGTTGACGATGATCCGTGCACGTTCGGTGACGTGGTATTTGGCGATGGCCGAGATCACCGACGGTTTTTCGCCGGCATCCAGGGACGCCACCGACACTTTGCGCACCGCATCACAGGCGTACAAGTGCCCGGCCATACGCGCCAACGGCGCTTGCACGCCCTCGAATTTGCCGATGGGCAAGCCGAATTGCTTGCGCATCGCCGCATAGGCCGTGGTGCCGCGCACGGCGACCTTGCCCAGGCCAACGTTGGCCGACGGCAGGGAAATTGCGCGACCGGCCGCCAGGCATTCCATCAACATGCGCCAGCCGTTGCCGACCTGCTCGCGACCACCAATCACCCACTCCAGCGGAATGAACACGTCCTTGCCGGTGGTCGGGCCGTTCTGGAACACCGCATTCAGCGGCCAGTGGCGACGGCCGCTGTTGACGCCCGGATGGGAGGTTGGAATCAGCGCACACGTAATGCCGAGTGAACCTGGGGCGCCGAGCAAGCCGTCCGGGTCTTCGGCGCGAAACGCCAGGCCGAGCACGGTGGCAATCGGGCCGAGGGTGATGTAGCGCTTGTCCCAGGTCACCTTGAAACCGAGCACTTCTTCGCCTTCATGGATGCCTTTGCAGACGATGCCCAGGTCGGGAATGGCGCCTGCATCGGAACCGGCATACGGGCTGGTCAGGGCGAAACACGGGATGTCTTCACCGCGGGCCAGGCGCGGCAAGTAGTAATTGCGCTGGGCATCGGTGCCGTAGTGCAACAGCAACTCGGCCGGGCCCAGGGAGTTGGGCACCATCACCGAAATCGCCGCCGCCGAGCAACGGGTCGACAGCTTCATCACCACTTGGGAATGGGCATAGTGGGAGAAGCCTTTGCCACCGTATTGCTTGGGAATGATCATGCCGAGGAACCCGGCGTCCTTGGTGTACTGCCAGCCTTCGGGGGAAAGGTCCTGCCAGATCTGGGTGGTTTCCCAGTCGTTGGCCATGTCGCAGAGGGTTTCGACTTCGTTGTCGAGGAAGGCTTGCTCCTCGGCGCTCAAGCTGGCCGGCGCCGCGCTCAACAACCGTTGCCAGTCGGGCTTGCCGCTGAACAATTCGGCATCCCACCAGACCGTGCCGGATTCGATGGCCGCCCGTTCGGTGTCAGACATCGCAGGCATGATGGTGCGGAACAGGCCCAGCGCCTTGCTCGTCAACAACGCACGGCGCAGGGGTTTGATTGCCAGCAGCAAGGCCGGTGCGATGACCAGCACCGCCGCAACCGTGATGCCAAACGTGGCGATCACATTGAACAGATAGCCCACCGCCAACCAGATCAGGCCAACGCCCAGCCACACAGTGGCCGCAGCTTGTCGATACGCCAGGGCAATCGCAGCTGCGAAACCCGCCAATAACCAGATAACCATGGGGATACCTCTACTCGATTCAGGGTACGGCTCAGGTTCGTCCGGTCGAAATGACCGACGACGTAAAGCCACACTACAAACTTGCAAAACCGAATTCAAATTTTGTTTTGAAATTTTTATTTAATGCTTGGGCAAAAAAAATGGCTGTGCAGGCCAGCCTGGTTCAACCGTGAGGTGAAACATCGATAAGGGTCGCTACGGCGACCCTCGCCAAACGGCGCCAAACAGGTTTGAGTGGGATCAGAACGCGTACGTCGCGGAAAGACTGACAACCTCACCCTTCGCGTCTGCCTTGCCGTCCAGGGTTGCTCCGCCAAGACGATCCTGGTTGTGAGTGCGCAGCTTGGCTTTCTCGACGAACTGCCGTGAATAGGCACCGTCAATACTCAAGCCAGGGATGGCGCGGATGTTGTAGCCAAACCCCAGCGACGCAAAAATCCGGTCCCCGTCAGGAATACGCGGGTCACGCGTGGAGTTGCGCGTCGGTGTCTGGTCGGTGGCAACACCTGCGCGGAAGGTAAAGTCGTCGGTAAATTTGTAATCGCCGCCCAGCGACACCATCCAGGCATCCTTGTAGTTATAGGGAATCGACACAATTTGCACGCCGTCGGACTTCAACGTCAGCGACTTGAATGACGACCATTGGGTCCAGGTCACACTGGCGCCCAAGGTGAGGCGATCGTTGAACTGGTGAACCCAGTCGACGGAGGCATTGGCCGGAACGTCCAATTGTGTGGTCGCATTGGCACCGTTGGAGTTGAGGGTAAGCCCCGGATAAGCCAACGCAGGCAGGCCGCCGTCGATCAGTGCCTTGTTCGCTTCGTCCGCATAAATGCTGTACTTGCCCTCCAGCTTATTCTTGATTTTCGCGTGGTAGTTCAAGCCCAGGGTATCGAATTCTGTGGGTTTCCAGGCGACGCCGGCAAACCAGCCCACGGAGGTGTTGTCCACCTTCACACGCATCAACGAGCTGCCTACGCCGGAGGGGAACGGAATACCGATGGTGGGTGACAGCGCCGCTGCCGCATACAGGTCCAGGTTCTGGCTTACAAAGCCCTTGGTGTGCTGGACAATTGCACCTGCACCCACCGAGAACTGGTCATTGACCTTGAAGGATAACGAACCGGTAACGCCTACGGTTTCAATGCGGGTATCGACGGCGAAGTCACGACCAATCCAATCCTGATCCCACGTGGTGCGCGCACCCAATGGCACCACCTGGCTAAGTCCGAAGGCGAAACGATCATTGATCGGCATCACCATAAAGCCGGTTGGCAACCACGCGGTAAAACCACCCTGACCGCCATCTCCGGTACGCGGAGTGGAACTGAGATCCGTGGGGTCGACAGCGGCAGGCGCGTTACCTGCATAGTCTTTGGCTGTGCCTTTGTACTTGATATCGATCCGTGCGTAATCGACAGTGAACTGGGAAATATTGCGATCGATAAAGGCCATCGCCGCCGGGTTGTTATACGCCGCGGAAGGGTCGTTCTGGAACAACGATCCCCCACCGAAGGCGCGCCCCCAGCCTGGAGCACCGAAAGTCGGTGTAGCAAAACCGCCAGCGTGTGCGTGCCCAGCCACAGTGATGAGACCGCCGAGAACGGCGAGGCTCAACAAAGTGCGTGCCTGCTGTTTCTTATTATCCATGCTCCACTCCGTTATTGTTTTTATCCTCCACGATCGGTTTCACCGACCTGGACTACCGCAACCAGTGCCTCTTGCGAGGCACTGGCGTCTTTCAACGTGTGATCACCACGTCAAGCGCATGACGCTTATGGAGAAACGGTAAAGACAGGGGTTGGCACTGCGGTCAGAGCCGTGATCTTGCAAGAGCCCACGGTCTGAGCGCTCGGTACGCTGAGGGTATTGGTGCTGTTGTTGAAGCCGACATTGATGGTCACTGGTGTCGCGGTGCAGTCCGACAGGATCTTGAATTTCACGCCCGAAACGGTACCGGTGAAAGCAGTCGGGCCACCGCCGGTGACCGCGAGGGTCCATGGCAGCCCTTGCAGGACAGGCACTGCGCAGAGCGAGTTGGAACCACTGACGGTGGCGCCGGTGATGGACGCGCTGGAGCCGTTGGCGGCAACAGTGCCGGTAAAGACGATGTTGCAGGTGACCGGAAGATTCAGGGAAGCAGGCGACGTAACAGTGATCGAGCCGGCGGTGGAGAATGCAGCACCCGCCGGTGCGATAGTGGCTGCATTGGCCATCGAAACGGCACCGAAGCACAGCGCGAACGAAGTTGCACAAACGAGGGTTTTCAAGCTTTTCATTGTTTTTCCTCACATGTTATGGCGAATTCATTTCGCCAGGGGTAATGGCCATGATCGAGAGGTCACGGTGAAACTGCAGAACTTCCCTTTCCAGCCAAATCTCAATTCAATTACCGCTTACAACCGTCGGAGAGTCTTATTCAACAACTTTGAAGTCAGGCGGCATCTTGATCGACACCGTCTTGATCTTGCAGTCTTCGCCAATCGGCACATTGGCGGCCTCCAACTTTCCGGTGGCGTTATCCCAAGTACCCTCAGCCGTTGAAGGACCGCACTTGCCGCCGAGGCCGAAGGCGTGAACATCCACGCTGATCTTCGACATGGAGCCGCTTCGGGTATCTTTGGCGACTAAAATCCACGGCAAGTTGGTGGCTTCGACACGGCTGCACTTAAGGCCGCCGTCGAACTCGACTTTATCGACATTGACCGACGAACCATCGGCCGCCACCTTGCCGGCCACCTTGATGGTGCAGTCGGCGCTGATCAGCGCACCTTTGGAGAAGCTGATCGGGCCTTGCGCCGTAAAGGCGCTGCCGGCCGGCTCGATACGGGCAGCCTGGGCCTGGTGATAGGCGATCAGGCCCAGGGCGGCCAAAACGACATGGACAGTGAACTTGGCAGGGCTTTGCATAATAGGTACGTCCTTCCCTTGAAGTTATTGTTGTAGGGTCAAACAACTTTCCAGCCACGCCATCGGCAAACTCAGGGCGAACAGACCCGCGCGGTACACGTGTCACGCGTTCGCCCAACTAACGAGTTACGTCAAAACGGTGTGGCGCTATTACTGTACTTTTCCAGGTACTTCAATCGTTGTGACGGCTGGAGATTGGTGAGTGTGATATCCCCGGCATAATGATTAAGTACCCGGTGATCCATGCGTCGTCGCCACAAGTAAGGCACATACGCCCAGACAATCATGCTCGCATAACCATATGGCAGTTGCGGTGACTCATCAAAGTGGCGCAACGACTGATAACTGCGCGTGGGGTTGGCATGGTGATCGGAATGCCGCTGCAACTGGAACAGAAAGATATTGGTGACGATCCGGTTGCTGTTCCACGAATGCCGGGGTGAACAACGCTCATAACGACCGTTGGGCAACTTCTGACGCTTAAGCCCGTAGTGCTCCACATAGTTCACTACTTCCAGCAACGAGAAGCCGTAGATGCCCTGGATAATCAGGAACGGAACCACCGCCATCCCCAACCAGGCAATCATCGCGCCCCACAACACCACGCTGTAGAGCCAGGCGCTGAGCACGGCGTTCTTCCAATGCCAGGCCGACAGACCGAGTTTGCGCAGGCGTTCGCGCTCCAGGTTCCAGGCCGAACGTGCGCTGAACCACACCGAGCGCGGCAGGAATGCCCAGAAACTCTCACCCAGGCGTGAGCTGGCCGGATCTTCCGGAGTGGCGACACGCACGTGATGGCCACGGTTGTGTTCGGTGTAGAAATGCCCGTAGAAGGTTGGTGCCAATGTGACCTTGGCCAGGAACACTTCCAGCGGGTTGGGCTTGTGCCCCAGTTCATGGGCCGTGTTGATGGCAATGCCGGTGGCAGCACCGGTGGACATGGCCATGCCCAGGTAAGTGAACCAGCTGATCTCACCATGCAGTTGCACGCGGCTCGTGATGTAACTGGCGGCCTGTGCCTGCCAACTGGAAGCCTCAAGCCCGCTCACGGCGTGAAGCAGGCCCCCGCCGATGATCCAGTCGATACCGTCAGCGGCCAGCCAGCCGGTGATCACCACTGACGAAATCACGAACAGCACGCCGGTGTACACGATCCAGCGGTAATAGCGTTGGGATTCGAGGTGGCTGACGGCCGACTCCGGCGGGTTGCTGACGTCTTCGCCCAGCAGACCGTCGATCAGCGGGATCAGGCCAAAGATCACCAGCACACCCACCCACCACAATTGCTGGATGCCGGTGGTGATGGCGAGCGCGCCGGAAAGCAGGGGTGTTGCCAAAGGCATGATGCCCAGCCACCACAGGTGACGCTTGCCGTCTGTCCAGACGCGCGGTGCAGTCAGCGTCTGGTTCATGGCAGCCTCCGTACGAGAACGGCAGGCAGGGCGGGCGCAGAAAACAGGTTCAGGGAGCGTTGGACACTCCGGGAATTCAACCATGCGATAAAAGACGTTTTTTTCATTTTTATTCGCTCTTAGGCATTTCAAAAATCATTTCAAAAGAAACATTGAAATATTTTTTTAAACAAATAGCTCGGAATCGTTAGGTCGTCAACCAATTTTTCCAGCCCATTCGGATGTGACCGAGCAGTCTCTTTTTCGGCGGTTTGGTCAGGTCTCTAGTGCAGGCATTTGCGACATCCAGGCCCGCAATGAGGACGAAGATCATTTATTCGTCACTGCGAGCGACAGCGGCAAAATTGCCGCGCTTTCTGTCGGTCTCACCCGCTTGGCCACCTGTCGTACCACCTCCGTAACGCGCGCTGTCGCGGTGATCGGCAACATATGTCCGCGCCCCTCCACCAAGTGCAGCTTCAGGCCGGGCACTTTGTCGGCCAAGGCCTGACCATGCTTGCGAAAGTCCAGCACCGCGTCCCGGGCGCCGTAGACAAGGCCGATGGGCAGGGTGAGTTGCCCATAGCGCTTGACCATGCCCGGCAGGTGATCGTTGACCTGGGCGATCTCAGTGGAGGCGGCGTAGTAGTTATCCGGCCGCATGCCGAGCAGCCCGCCGCCACGGGTGGCGAAATCCTCGGGCGCCTGATCGGGCGCGAACACGCCCCTGACCACCGAACGTCGAGTCAATAGCCCCATCGGTACCGTCAGGGTGCGCGACACCCAGCGCCGCAACCACGCCGGACGCACGGCCAGTGACCAGAACACCAGCGGCAAACGTGGTTGGGGGTGGGTCAGTGGCGCTACCAGCACCAGGCCCGAGACGGCGTGAGGATGGTCGAGGGCCAATGCCAGGGCAATCGCACCGCCCAGGGAATGCCCCAGCACCAGAGGCTTGTCCAGGTCCAGCGTCTTGATGAAGGCCGCGATCTGCCGCGCCTGGGCCGGCAGGTCCGTGGCGGTGCCCGTATGGCGGGTGGAGTAACCGGAGCCCGGGCGGTCGAGGGTAATCACTCGGAAGTGTTCACGCAGTTGCCCGGACAAGGCGTAGGTCAGGTTGCGATTGCTGCCCATCAGCCCGTGAATCATCACCAGCGGTGGGCCTTTGCCCTCATCGACATAATGAAAGCGCTCGTCCCCGACCTCGACGAAGCGCCCATTGATCGGAACCGCCGTTTCAATGCGCCGTGTCATCCACGCACTGAAGCCCCACAACACGCCGCTCGCCCCTACACACACAGCCGCAGCGACAATCCAATCGACAGCCATAGCTCGGTCCTCTGCTTCCCTGCTGCTGGCGATCCGACCGGTATTGATCAGGACCTCAGCCATCGTCCACACCCTGGACCCAGACCCTGCATACCGTGCTCGTCCGTCGGACAAGTCGCATATGCGGAACAAGGTCCTAGCGTAGGCGATATTTTCAGGTAGATTATTTAAAATCTTTTTTAAAATAATTAATTCAACTTTCCTTTGCAATGGTGTTTTATCCAGACGACATAACAAGAACAGGAGCTCATCCGATGCCCATCAAGGACAGCCTATGAATGCCCACCACGATTCGGTCGACATCGCTATCATCGGTTCCGGTTTCGCCGGCCTATGCATGGCGATCAAACTCAAGGAAGCCGGGATCACCGACTTTTTCATCGCCGAGCAGGCCGATACCCTCGGCGGCACCTGGCGTGACAATCACTACCCAGGCTGCGCGTGCGACGTGCAGTCCCACGTGTATTCGTTTTCCTTTGCGCCCAACCCGGACTGGACGCGGCAATTTGCACCGCAGGCGGAGATCCGTGCCTATCTGGAAGACTGTGCGCGACGCTTCGAACTTGCGCCGTTCCTGCGCTTTGGCATGGGCCTGCAACGCGCGGTGTTCGATGAAAACCAGCAGCGCTGGCAACTGGCTTTCAGCGACGGGCGCCAGGTCAGCGCACGGGTGCTGGTGTCGGGCATGGGCGGCCTGTCGCGCCCCGCATTGCCGGCCATACCCGGGCTGGACAGCTTCAAGGGCAAGCGCTTTCACTCGCAGCAGTGGGACCACGACTACTCGCTCAAAGGCAAGCGCGTCGCGGTGATCGGTACCGGCGCCAGTGCCATTCAGTTTGTGCCGCGGATTGCATCGCAGGTGGCCCACCTCGACCTGTTCCAGCGCACCCCGCCATGGATCATGCCCAAGCCGGACCGCAAGATTTCACGCCTTGAGCGCTGGGCCTTCAAACACTTGCCGTTTACGCAAAGACTGGTGCGGGGTGCTTTCTATTGGGCACTGGAAGGCCGCGTGGTGGGGTTTGCCCTGCATCCCCGGCTGATGAAGATGGTGCAGAAGATCGCCCTGCGTCACTTGCACAAGCAGGTGTCCCGCCCTTCCCTGCGCAAAGTTCTGACGCCGGACTACACCATCGGCTGCAAGCGGGTACTCATCTCCAACGACTACTACCCGGCGCTGTCCCGCAGCAATGTCGAGGTGGTGACCGAGCGCGTATTGCGCATCGAGGCGGACGGCGTGATCACTGCCGACGGCATCAAGCACCCGGCCGACTGCCTGATCTTCGGCACTGGCTTCCAGGCCACCGATCCTCTGCCCCGGGACTGCATCATCGGCCGTGACGGTATCGACCTGATGGACACCTGGCGCGACGGCGCTCACGCGTACAAGGGCACCACGGTGCCGGGCTACCCGAACCTGTTCCTGATCGTCGGGCCGAACACGGGTCTGGGGCACAACTCGATGATTTTAATGATCGAGGCCCAGGTGACTTACATCCTCGACGCCCTGCAACAGATGCAGCGGCACCGCATCGCGACGGTGGACGTCAAACCGGCAGTGGAACAGACCTATAACCAACAGCTGCAGGACAAACTCAAGCGCACCATCTGGAACACCGGTGGTTGCCAGAGCTGGTACCTCGACCCACGCACCGGCAAGAACACCACTTTGTGGCCCGGCTCGACCTGGCGCTTCAAGCAGGCCACCCGGCACTTCGCCCTCAAGGACTATGTGACCGGCCTGGCGCCGCTGCCGCAGGCCTCTCGCCCTGCACTGTCATCCCACTCCACTCCCGAGGGCAGCCTGTCATGAAGTCATTCAACGATCGCGTCGCGGCCATTACCGGCGCGGCCTCCGGCATGGGTCGCGCACTGGCCCTGGCATTGGCGCGTGAGGGTTGCCACCTGGCACTGGCGGACAAGAACAGCCAGGGGCTCGAACAGACACTGGCCCTGATCCGGACCTCCACCTTGTCGCCGGTGACCGTCACCCTCCAGGTGCTGGATGTTTCCGACCGCCAGGCCGTGGAAGACTGGGCAGCGCGCTGTGCCGCCGAACACGGCCAGATCAACCTGGTCTTCAATAACGCCGGAGTGGCGCTGTCCAGCACCGTGGAAGGCGTGGACTACGCCGACCTGGAATGGATCGTCGACATCAATTTCTGGGGCGTGGTCTACGGCACCAAAGCATTCCTGCCGTATCTCAAGGCCAGCGGCGAAGGCCATGTGATCAACACTTCCAGCGTGTTCGGCCTGTTCGCCCAACCCGGCATGAGTGGCTACAACGCCACCAAATTCGCCGTGCGCGGCTTTACCGAGTCCTTGCGTCAGGAATTGGACTTGCAACGGTGTGGTGTCTCTGCCACCTGCGTGCATCCCGGTGGCATCCGCACCGATATCTGCCGCAGCAGTCGCATCGACGCCAACATGACCGGCTTTTTGATCCACAGCGAACAACAGGCCCGTGCCGATTTCGAGAAACTCTTCATCACCGACGCCGACCAGGCCGCCCGGGTGATTCTGCGGGGCGTGCGCAAAGGCAAGCGCCGTGTGCTGATCGGTCGTGACGCGTGGTTCCTCGACCTGCTGGCGCGCTGCATGCCCGCCGCTTATCAAGCCCTGGTGGTGTTTGCCAGCAAGCGCATGGCGCCCAAACCGCGTGCGCCTGCGTTTGAAACCAACGACGAGACCCGTCTCTGAACAGGAGTACGCACCATGTTGCCGATCCGCCGCGACATCCGTTTTGCTCTGCCCGCCGAGCGCATCAAGGACTGGCACGAACAAGGCCCGTTCATCACGCATTTTTTCAACGCCCTGTCGTTGTTATTTCCCCAGGGCGAACTGTTCTTCATGGACAGCGTGCGGCACTACCGTGCCCATATCGACGAGCCGGAACTGAAAAAGCAGATCCAGGGTTTTATCGGCCAGGAAGCCATGCACAGCCGCGAACATGTGGCCTATAACGACTTGCTGCAGGCCGCCGGACTGCCCGCCCACTTGCTGGACCGGCGCCTCAAGTTCATCCTCGACCTGCAGAAAAAACACCTACCGCCGGCCTTCAACCTCGCGGTGACCATCGCCCTTGAGCACTACACGGCGATGCTTGCGGAGATTCTGCTGAGCGACCCGTCACGCTTCGGCAATTCGCTCAAGGGCTACCAGCAGATGTGGTACTGGCACGCTCTGGAAGAAACCGAACACAAAGCGGTGGCGTTCGATGTGTGGAACCGTGTGATCGCGCCCGGGCCCAGGCGCTACCTGCTGCGCACCGGGACCATGCTCACCACCAGCGTGTTTTTCTGGTTGGTCGTGTTCGATTTTCATGTACGCCTGTTGATTGCCGACCGCAAGTCGGTGGGGTTCCTCAAAGGCGTCTGGCGGATGCTCAAGTTTCTGTACGGACCGCGGGGCGTCTTCCCACGCATGCTGCTGCCTTGGCTGCACTACTTCAAACCGGGCTTTCATCCCTGGGACCACGATAACCGGCTGCGCCTCAGAGGTATCGACCGCTTGCTCGAAGAAATCGAGCAGACCCGGCGCAGCTACGAATCAGCCTAACCCGCAGCCAGATCAGCGCGGGCACGAACGAAGCTTTCCAACTGGTCGCCCGGCAGCGCCTTACTGAAATACCAGCCCTGGATAATCAACTCGGTGCCGGTATTCAGGAAGGCCAACTGTTCGGCGGTCTCTACGCCCTCTACCACCACCCCCAGGTTCAGTGCCTCGCAGAAACGCAGCATGCCGGCCAGCACTTGGGCGCCTTTGGGATCGTGCTGGGCAACCACGAAGCTGCGGTCGATCTTGATAAAGTCCACCGGAAACTGGTGCAGGTAACTCAAGGCCGAAAAACCGGTGCCAAAGTCATCGATATACACCTTGGCACCAATGGCCTGCAGTTTCCGAATGGTCTGGCGCGTGGCCTGAATGTCGCCCACCAGCGCATCTTCGGTGATTTCCACCGAGACCTGCCCGTGGGCCTGGGCGAGGATTTCCACCAGCCGCTCGCCATAGGCGGCATCCGTGAGCGTTGCGCTGGAAATATTGATGGTCATGGGCAACGCAAACCCGAGTTTTTGCCATTTCTGATATTGACGCACCGCTTGGGACGCGACCCACATGTCCACATCCGGCATTAACCGCGCCTGGGCCAGCCATTGCAGAAACTCCCAAGGTGAATGCACCGTACCCTGGGCGTCTCGGGCACGCATCAAGGCTTCGCATCCGGTGCATAGCCCGGTGCGCGTGGAGACCTGGGGCTGGAATTCCAGATAGAACTCGTAGTCACTGATCTGCTGGATGCGGCTTAACTCAGTGGCCTGGCGCGCCAGCACCTTGTGGGAAGCCAGTATCGGGTCAAGCTCGCGCAGCCGACCTCTTTCTTCCAGGCCACGAAAGGTCATGTCCAGGGACTTGAGATAGACCGTGCCTCCTTCGCTCGCCTGACGGTGAATCGCCCGCACATAAGGGGCGTAAATCAAGGTGCCCAACCCCAGCAGGGCGACTTGCAACACCACCGCCGCCATGTCCCCGTGGGTGCTGAGGTACGCGTTGAACAACACCGGCGCGGTAAAGGGCACGCTGACCACTGCCGGCGACACCCAGCCCAGATGCACGACCGTCAGCGCCAACATCGCATTGCAGGCCGGCACCAGCAGAAACGGCACAAACAGGCGCGGGTTGAGGATGATCGGCAAGCCAAACAGCAGCACTTCACTGACGTTGAACAACGACAGCGGCAGGCTGGCGATCGCGAGCAGACGCATGGACTGGCTTTTGGAAAACAGCAGGATCGCCAGCAGCAGGCACAACGCCCCACCCGAACCACCGATAAAGGCAAAACAGCCCAGCAAACCGCTGTTCAAGCTGTACTTGATCGTCTCCCCCGCCGCTGCCGCCCCAGCATTGAACACCACGGCCTGGTCCAGCACATCGAACAAGGGCTGCATGGCATACACGCCGTGGATCCCGAAAAACCACAACAACGAATTCATCAAGGTGACAAACAGTCCGCTGCCATAGGGCGACTCCAACCCATCCAGCACCTGCGGCCCCTGAAGCTGCGCCACATAGGGAATCTGCAACAGCAGCGACAGCACCACCACCAGCGCACACGCCGTCAGGGCCCCCGGCACCACCATATTGATGGTGCCCTTGAGGTTGTGTCCTACCAGGTCTTCGTTGACCAACCGGGTCCAGCGGTAACGGTGCAGCCAGGCGATAGCGGGTACATTCAGCAGCGGCGAGGCAATCGCGATGAACAGCACAAAGGTCGCCGATGCACGGGGGTAGTCATGCAGGATGAACGTCGCCACCACCACATGTGCCAGGCAAAGGAACGCCACGGGCAGTTGGGGCAAGCGGTACTGGATCGCCAGCATATAGCCGATGGACGCCGCCACCAGCAGCGGAATCACCGAGCTGATCTGGTTGTGCAGCGCGGCCAGAAAGGTCACCACACGCGGGTCGAAATCCAGCACGCGCGCGCACTCTGACAGGATCAGAAAACCTGCCGACACCAACAGGCACGGCAGGATCCATAACAACCCCTCGCGGATGGCGCGCAACGAATCGGTGCTGGCCAGGGCAGCCAGTCGCTGGGTAAAAAACAGCTTGAACAGCGTTTGCGCCATGATCCGTCCCTCCGCCTGTCACTTTATGCCCCTCAAAGGCAGGGCCGGAAACACCGGACAACGCTACACTTCCTGGTACCGGGAGCGAAAGCCTTTTGCCATCGTTCAAGCGTTTTTTCAGCGACGACCACCCCCCGCGACATGACAAAACAGGAGGTATCCCGGTCACGCCCTTAACCTGCTTCAATGACGGCGAATAAACGCCGACTCAACCCGGGAGAACCCATTTGTCGCAACCTGGCGATAACCATCAACGGGCACTGGACCGTTTCCTGATCGAACACCCTGATGTGGCCGCAGAATTGGACAGCCTCAACCCGCTGGCGGCCCAGGCCAAGGGTGAAACGCTGGCGCAATACCGCGCCGAACGCCTGCATGAGGCGTTCGAAGCCGAAGCTGAACGTCATGGCTTGTTTGCCTGGGAATTGACGCTCAAGCTGACGACCGACTCGTCCGAGGCCTTCGAGGCCCAACGCCTGGAAGTGCACAAGGAAGTGGCACAGATGGCCGGCTTGAGCTGGACCGACTATTGCCAGTTGCATGGTTTTACCGGTTAAAGCCCAACCCAGCACTGTCGACGACGGCTGATCACGGCGCGTAATTCCTCAACCGTGATGCAACGTCGGTGCGGATCGGCACTCAGCGCTGCCCGTAGTGCTGGCCAACAGTACCTGGGCCACTGCCGAGGTCGAAGCGAGCGCTCCCCCTCGCCCCGCTTGCCGAGCGCCAGGTCGTAGAGCACACAGGCCGCGCCATACAGGTCTGCGGCGGCGGACAACACCCCATCGTTCAACAGCTCCGGCGCCGCATACGAAGGCGTCCAGGCGTTAAAGCGGCTACGGCTCAAGCCCGGCAAGCCGGCGGCGTGCTGCGCCTGGCTGTGGCCCAGTCCGAAATCGAACAAACGCAGCCCCGCTGCTACCGCCATGACATTGGCCGGTTTCAGATCGCCGTGAAGCACACCTTGTCGATGGATGTACGTCACTGCCTCCAACAGTTGCAATGCCAGAGGTTGCAACTGGACCCAAGGCATTCCGCCGGAGCATTCCCGCAGCCGTTGTTCCAGGGTCAGACCGTGCATCAGCTCCATAGTGAAAAACGCACATTGGCTGGCCGTGTCGACGTCGAAGGCATACATCCGCACCACGTGGTCATGGCGCAGCGTTCGGGCGAGCGCGAACTCGCTGTACAGCAACACCGGCCCATCGGGAGCTTGGGCAAGACGCTCGTTCAGGACTTTCAGGGCGACCTCGGAACAGGGCTCGCCAAACTGTTCGTGCAGCAGATCCCGGGCACGATAGACCTCCCCCATGCCGCCCGAGCCCAGTAGCCGCTCAAGGCAATAACGTCCGCCAAGCAGGCCTGGCACTTTCAACGTAGCGCTCACGACTGCACGACGACTGCAGTCAGGTCATCAGGCGCGGCCCCCAGTAACACCCTGTTGAACAGATGCTCCAGCACCTGCTGCGGTCCGCCCTTTTCCAGCGCCGCCCCCAACTGGGCATGGCTCAATCCCTGGTACAGGCCGTCGCTGCACAACAAGAACACATCGCCAGGTCGCGTGCTGAGCTCCAGAGTCTCAAGCCTCAACGAAGCATGCGCACCGACCGCACGGGTCAAGGCCCGGGCGTTGGCGTGGGCCTGAGCCTGTTGCCGGCTCAAATGCTGCTGCTCCATCAGTTGCCGCGCCAGGGAATGATCCCGGGACAGCTGGTACAAACATCGCTCCCGCCACAGATAGCAACGACTGTCCCCCGCCCACAGGCACGCTGCCCGCGCGCCTTCCAGCAGCAGGGCAACCACGGTACTGCCCGTGGTGCCGTCAGCCCGGTCAAGACTCAGACAACTGTTGAGTCGTTGCAGGCAATGCAAGACCGCCTCGATACGTCGATCAAAGCTCGGCTGCTCCGGCAGCGCGGCCAGACTGGCGACCACTCGCTGGCTGGCCACATCACCGTCCAGATGCCCGCCCATGCCATCGGCCACCGCCCAGCAACCGTGTTGCGGGCCGTCAAAAAAGGCATCCTCGTTGCGTGCGCGCAGTCTGCCGCGCTGAGTACGACCTGCGCTGCTCCAGGCGCGCGGGGACCGACTCACAGTTGCTCCGGCAAACGGAAGGTGCGCCACGTGTCCATCTGGAACGGGCTGGGCGTGCGCTGGCTCACCAACAGGTAGTTGGCACGCAGTCCGGCAAGATCGGCTTTGAACAGCTGCGCATTCCGACCACTCGCCGGCTCGTTCTGCATCAAGTCGAAAAAGCGAAACAATGACCAGGCACCACTGTTTTTTTCGATACCCAAAGGACGTTCCGCGCCGCGCTCCAGCACCAGGCTGCTGCGGCCGCCATCCGCTTCGTCTGGCCAGTTGAATGCCATAGGTACGATAGGGCCGTGGCGGTACTCCAACTGCTGATCACCCACCCGTAAAATCGCACGACTGACTGCCTGATCCAGGCTGTAGGGTGCCAACGTGAACCGAACTGCCCAATCGCCCTGATCCTCGCTGAAAAAGCCGCGACGGATAACCTGCGCCTTGCTCAACTGGTCCAGCACCCCCCGAGAAATCGGCAAGCTGCGCCCATCCAGACTACGCAGGCGATAGCGCAGGTTCTCCGTACTGATAAAAGGCCGCAGGTATGTCTCGTGAAAACGCGCCAGCACACCGTGAGGCTTGAAAAACTCCTGAAAATCGCTCAGGGCAACATCGCTGCTGGCGTGGGCATTGAACGGATAGCGTTGCCGAATGGCCCTGGCGTAAAGCCCATACACTTCCCCTTGATAGTGCTGGTTGACATGCAGATACGCCTCGTCCAGCAACTGGCTCCATTGCTCGTCGGCAATAGCTTCGAACCACCCCTTGAGCGGCATCGGCAACCGTGCCGCGACGTCGCGCAACTGGCCCAACTCGGAGGGTTGTCCCTCCATCCGCCGCTTGACCATCTGGAACGCTGCCTGCTCGGGGGTACCGTCCCGCGTCAGGGTGGCCAGCTGCATCTGCAACGTATCGAGCTGGCGCAGCACCTGGGTCAGCTCGCCTCCAGGGTTCTGCTGTTCATCCAGCAATTGATGCAACGGTTCAAATCGGCGCTGCAAGGCACGGCGGGCGGCGTCTCCCTCTCCAGGCACCGGCAAGGGGTCGGTCAATACGCTGGAAACCACCGGACCGAGCTTCGACTCCGCAGCCAGGCGACCGGCGAGTGCCACCGGATCCGTACCTGGCAGCAGACGTGTGTTTTCCCGGACCTGAAGCAGCACTTGCAACAGCGGCGACTGAGCCGATGCCAGGCTCGCGAGCCGTTCCGCACCCTGCCGGATACTGTTGCTGGGTTGCAACCTGATACCTGCGAGAGCGTTGCTCCAGACCGTAGCGTACTCGCTGAAATAACGCTGTTCCAACTCGCCCATCAAGCGCCGCAGATCCATGGCACTGAGGTCGCTGCTCTCTCCCAGCACCCAATTATCCTGGGCAATCGCGTTGACCAAACGGGGTCCCTGCTTCTCGAAGAACTGCAGATACCGCCGGGTGTAGAACCCGGGCACAGGCTGCTCGAGATCGGCGAACACCACGCCATCGGCCAGGCGGACGCTCTCCAGATTTCGCGATTGCTCACGCAAGCTGCGATAGACCACGTCGGCCAGCGACTCACCCCGCAACGCCTGGCGGGCCTCAGCCACCACTTCATCATTCAATGGGGTGATGAACGGCTGCTCGAGCAACCGCGCGAAATGCTCATTCAAACGGTGCTGCACCGAAGTCTCAGCGGCGTAGCGCGCGGACCAGTGCCCGGCCACTCGCTCTGCGAGCCATGATTTATCGCGACGCTCACGCAGGTTGAGCATCAGGTAGGCGCGCAAGTTGTCCAACAACTGCTCGCGGTCTCCAAGGCTTTGACGCACCTGCTCTTCCAGCAAGCCGGCCACCTGCGACAACAGCTGCCGTTGCAATACGTCGTGATAAGCAAGCGTCAGCACCGGGCGGCTCTCGTCACCCTGGAACAGACCAATGCGCTCAATCACTGGAACATCGGCCGAAGCCGGAAAGACCCGCGTTGCCGCCAAGCGGCTGTCCAGCAGTGGCAACAACGAACGCGTAGCGTCGGCGCCTTGCGAAACGGATGCTGTCACCGCCCCCAATTGCGCCAGCTGCTCCAGACGCTGGTGATTGATCGAGTAGCTGTACAACCACATGCCACCCAGCGCACCCAATGTGCTGAACACCGCCAGGGCCATCAGCGTCTGTCGTCGACGCATACGTTTGCGCTCCGGCGCCCGCAGGCCCGCCAAGTGAGCGTCGGCGAGAATCACCTGGTTAAACACCCCCTGAACAAAATGGCGCCGCTCTTGGCCCGCGCTGGTCAGATAAAAACCTCGCAGGTTGTTTACCTGCCGAACACCATGAGGCGAAAAGGCCAACTCGATAAACTGACACAATCGGTCTCCTCTGCGCGCGACTTGCCGAGGAAAGTCGAGTATGCGTCCGCGGCGCGCTACATCCCGTTCCTGATGCAGGCGAGGTATAAGGTCCGCAGCCAGGCGCCGCAGCAGCGCTTCGAACGACTGGCGCACCGGCATCCTGTCGATGCCACGCGTGCCGGTGTCCAGGCATTCGCCCAGTACCCCTTCCCCGCTTTCCCCCGGGCTGGCCTCGAAGAATTCGGCAAAGCCATGCAGCCGGTCCGCGTGGGTCAATACCAGATAGACCGGAACGTCGACGCGCAACGTCTGCTGGATATCCTGCAGCCGGGTTTGCACATGCCGTGCGTGGCGCTCCAGATCGTGCTCGTTGTCGTCCTGCAAAACGTCCACAGACAGCGTCACCACCACCCCGTTGACCGGCACGGCCACGCGTCGCGACTTGAGCAGGCCCAGTAATATCGTCCAGCCTGAGCCGTCCACCGCCGGGTCATTTTGTGCAAGGTAACGCCCCGCTACCTCAACCAGAATGCCTTGTTCGGTGAAGTGCCAATCGACGTGAGAGGTGCTGCCTTTGTGCTCGCTCGATACCAAGGGCAAACCCTGGCCACTGGCGGCCAGCAAGCACGACTTGCCGCTGCCCTGCAGGCCGATCAGCAGGTACCAGGGCAACGCGTTGCCCGGCGGCAAAATGCCGGAGGCCTTCAAGGTACACAAAGCATCCTTGAAACGGCTTGTCACCTGCCTGCGCTCATCCTCAATCAACCCTTGATGCTGGTAGTACGCTTGATTGTCGGGACGTTTGAGGTGCGCGGCCTGCCGTGCGGCGACAATCACCATCATCACCCCCCATGACAAAAACAGCACGCAGATGGTCAACAGGCGCGCCGTCGCCCCCTGCCAGAAACGATGGTCATCCACCGCCAGCAGTGGGCCGAAACACCACACCAGCAGCGCGGTCAAGAGCACCAGTAACAAGCTCCATACCCAAATCTTGCGCAGCACGGCGCCCGCGCTCTTGAAGAATGCGTTCATTCATTGCTCCCTGCGTTACAAGGTCAAACGACTTTCGTGCGTCGTCGACAACTGAAAAGAATGCAGCGCTGCAACCCGCTCCTGGCCCAATACCCATGCGAACCCTGCATACAGGATCACGCTGGCGGCCAGGCCGGATAACACGAACCAGGAGGCCGGGATCCTGCGCAATGCCCGACGAGGTAAACGGGCGGGCCGTGATGACAGGGTCAATACGCCCGGTGCATCTCCCCGTACGTGCGTGATCTGCCGGTACAGCGCATCGCGAATACCTTCCAACTGCTCCCAACCTCGTGCCACGACCCGATACTTGCCTTCAAAACCGATGGACAGGCACAGATACATCAACTCCAGCATCGCGACATGCTTGATCGGGTCACGGGACAACCGCTCCAGTAGCTGGAAAAACTTCTCGCCTCCGAAGGTCTCGTGGTGAAAACGGCTCAACAGACTCATCGTCGACCAGTCGCTGTGACTGCCCCACGCGGTGGTCACCACGCTTTCATCGATCACGCAGCACAGCACATACCGCGCTGATACCACCTGCCCATTCTCCACGCCTTCGTGCAGGGCCCGGGCTTCAAACCCGGAAATCGCGGCGGACAGTCGCTCGTTGAGCGTTTGCAGACTTTCGCGCCCGGCACTGCCTTTGAGTTGTGCCGCTTCCGAAAGCAACGGCCAAGCGCTGGCCAGCAGCCGGTTGACGCCCATGTTGAAATATTCCGCGCCTTGTAAACCGGCGGTATAGATCATCCGGTCTTCCAGCTGTTCAAACCGCGGCGGGGACGGGAAGTCCGTCATCGACGCGCGCTCGGGGCAATACCCCTCGCGATCAAGCAGAATGGTTTTTTCATCCTGCGGATAGTCACTCAGCAGTTCCATGGCATTCAATTCCTGATGGCCCAGAAGTCGAGCGCAAGCCCCGGGAATTCGCCACTCACGTGGAAGGCAAAACCTCCCGACCGAGCCAGCTGCGCACTGTCATGGGCACTGAGGTCAAGCAAGAAGTAGGTTTTACCGGCGTGAAAAGGTATCTGGCGCGGCGCCACGGGCAGCGGTTTGACTTTGATCCCCGCCAGATGCAGGTTGACCAGCTCGCGAATGCGCTCCACCGAGCCGACTTTCAAGTGAGCCGGCAAGCGTTGGCGAAGCTCCTCGGACTCACACTGGGCACTGGCGGCCAGGATAAAGGTCGCGCTCTCCAGAAGTGTGGGATCACTGACCGGGCAGACCATCACACCGTACTGACGCGGTTGCAGCACCAACTCAATGGCATGCTGCTCCAGGACCATCGACAGCACGCTACGCATTGCATCCATCAGTTCGCGAAAACTCAAACCTTGGTCGCTGTGCAGATAACACCCCGCCATCTGCGGCCGCTTGCTGTCGTTGGCGAATGTGCAAAGCTCGCCCAGGATTGCAAGCAGCGTCCGGTACAGCACCTCTGGTCGCACCTGTGGCTGGGTCAGGTAATGCCGCAGCACAGGTTCGGTCCGGTTGATCAGTTGCAGCATCAGGAAATCGCCGACTTCTGTCCCGGCGGTCGTGCCATTGCCACGCAGGCGTTCAGCGATTGCATCTCCCCTGTTCGCCATCAAGCTGATCACCTCCTTGAGACAGGCAGATACATACCTGGAGTCCTGGAGGTAGATAAACGTGGGAACGAACTCACCTTCCAGGCTGATCACACCTTCACCGGTCGAACTCGACACCTGAGCGACCTTAAGCCTCACATAGGTCTGATCATCATGCTGCTCACCCAGCAGCAATCGCAGGTCAGGCTGTGCGCAGCGAATCTGGCAATGTGAATTGCCGACGGCCAACCATGCCAAGGTTCGACTCAAGCGCAAGGCGCGCAGGTCGGTGGCGCTCTGACGCAGCCACCAGGTGCACAGGACGCGTGCCTGTTCCTGCAGCATGCGCAACACTCTGTGCGCGTCTTTTTCGTTATCGACAACTGTTTCGGGAGTGAACAAGCGAGTGGCAGCCTGCTTGACCTGAGCAATCACGCCGCTCGCCTGCGGCTCCTCGGATTCGACAAGGTGCTCCAGACGCTGGGCCAATTGCCTGCGTACCGGCAACAACAGCGGTGCCTCCTCTCCCAAATGCAGGGTCCATAGCTCATCGAGCCTGATCAGGTGTTTCAAGACAGACTGGAAAAGCGGCTGCTGGTCCTGCAGTGAGAGCGGCTGGGCGAACAGGGGCTCGAGGCGCAGTACCAATGCACTGAACGCCGCGGCACGGGTTCGTGTTTTCTCGGGATAGACCACCGCCCACTGGTGCTCACAGAGATGACGCAACAGCCCAAGCCCCGCCAGCAACCCGGCATAGGATTCGCGCTGGTGCAGTGCCCACGTCAGCCAGACCACGACCCTCAAGTCTTTGGTGTGCTGGCGCAGCAGGCATTCGCTGATATCAATGATCTTCTGCCAATCCGGCTGCCCCATGCCATGGATTGATTGTGCCTTGCGCCACTCGGCCTCAAGCGCTTCATACTCATTGGAAAAACGCATGTCGTCACCCGCAAAACTTGTTTGCGAGCAAGGCAAAAGTGCAAGTTCCAGATAATGAGCACAGAGCTTTTCCGAATAATCCATTAACGGTCCACGCAGCGATAAAAAGTAAAAAGCCAACTAGCCGCAGCCAGTCGTTATTCAAAACCGTATTTGATCTTTCTTCGTCTTTCACGAAGTCTGCAAACCTTAGCCATGCAAAAAACATTCAGCAAGCAAGCGAATGACACTTAAGCAATTTCCTACAACCCTTAAAAAACAAGACCTGCGCAGCGTATTGCGCAGCTAGATGCTGACTACCACGCGACACCCGCCCTATTTCCTAGTTGCAACCTCAACTATCAACATGAGCAACTAAATGCGCACACATGTGCAAACAACCTCACCTAAAAACCTGTAAAACACCTGAACTTCGCGCCCAATCAAAACAACAACACCCATCTTTCAACGTATTCATTGGCTTTCATTAATTCAGGCACGCTTCTTGATATAGGCAATTGCCCACTCGGAATACTCACCGGCTGGGTCTACCTCTCAATCAGGCAAGGAAACCATTTATGCCAACACCCGCGTACCTCTCCATTACCGGTGTCAAACAGGGTTTGATTACCGCGGGCACGTTCACCCAGGACTCGGTAGGCAACATTTACCAGGAGGGCCATGAGGACCAGATCCTGGTGCAGGGTTTTTCCCATCAAGTGATCATTCCCCGCGACCCGCAATCGGGTCAGCCGACCGGGCAGCGGGTCCACAAACCCCTGATGATCAGCAAGGTGTTCGATAAGTCTTCGCCGCTGTTGTTCAGCGCGCTCACCAGTGGCGAGGAGGTCAAATGCCGACTGGAATGGCTGCGCACCTCCCCCGCCGGGACTCAGGAGCACTACTTCACCATCGAGCTCGAAGGCGCGACCGTTGTGGACATCCAGTCGCGCATGCCCAATTGCCAGGACCCCGACAATGCCCACTTCACCCACCTGGAGGATGTGTACTTCGCCTATCGCAAGATCGTCTGGACACACGAAGTCTCCGGCACGTCCGGCTCCGATGACTGGCGCAGCCCTGTAGCAGGTTAAGTCGACCTCTCGCGGAAACGGCTGCCAGGGACGGCGCCGTTTCTGCCGGTCGGCTACACCATGGCGAGCGGATGCTTGCGCTGAGGCGCACCGAATACCCGGTCGATGGCGTCCAGGTCGTGCTGATCGAGTACCAGGTTGGCTGCGGCGGCATTGAGACGCACATGCTCAGGCGTCACGGCCTTGGGGATGGCGATCACACCCTGCTGACGCACCACCCACGCCAGGGACACTTGGGCAGGCGTAACCCCGTGACGACGGGCAATCTGCTTGAGCGTAGGACTGGACAGCAGTGCTCCACCCTGGGCAATCGGACAGTACGCCATCAAGGGCAAGTGATGCTGTTGCCACCAAGGCAACAGATCGAATTCGATGCCGCGCTCTTCGATGTTGTAGAGCACCTGATTGGTGGCGCAGGCCGTAGAGCTCAACGCCTGAAGGTCGACCACATCAAAATTGGAGACACCCCAGCGACCGATCTTGCCTGCCTCACGCAAACGCTCAAAGGCTTCGACGGTCTCGTCCAGGGGATACTGGCCACGCCAATGCAACAGATACAGATCGATAAAGTCCGTACCCAATCGCTGCAGGCTGGCCTCGCATGCTCGGGGCATCCCCTTGTGACTGGCGTTGTGCGGATAAACCTTGCTGACCAGGAACACGTGATCGCGCCGACCATGAATGGCTTCGCCCACAACGATTTCGGCGCCACCTTCAGCGTACATTTCAGCGGTATCGATCAGGGTCATGCCCTCGTCGATGCCCAGTTGCAGCGCCGCGACTTCGGCGCGACGCTGGTTCGGATCTTCACCCATGCGCCAGGTACCCTGGCCGATCACAGGCACAGGCACACCGGCCAGATCAATGGTTCGCATGACAACCTCCTGACGAGTTAGGGGATTATCAGTGTGGCACTGACTGGACAGAAGGGTTCAATCGAAGGATGGTGGCTACCTGCCAAATCATCAGGAAGACCCTGCAATGCTGTTTGTCGTGATGCTCGGGGGCAAGCACCCCCGGGCCCGGATCGAAGTTCATGATGTGGTGTTCGCCGTGGGCGACTCCCTGCAAGCCACCTACCCGCAGTTACGCGACGCCTGGTTCGGTAGCCCCAAGGGCGTGCATATCGATTCATGGATGGCGGTCGAAGGTGTCGACGGCTGGAAAATCAACCTCAGTCACCTCGCGCCCACGGCGGATGCCCATCGCCTGTATTTCATCAACCTTGGCGGCTACGAGGCCAATCGTTTCGGTGAAGCCCACCACTACCTGTTGGTGGTTGCACGCAACAAGCAGGAAGCGACCCGCAAAGGCAAGCAACAGATGCTGCGCCACTGGACCCAGCCCCATACCGATGACGTGCTGGATATCGACGACTGCCTGCCCATCGACCTGGTAGACGGTCGCTACCTGCATCTGGCACCAGGTCCGCATGCGCCCATCGTCCAGCAGAACGACTATATCGTCCTGGCCTGACCCACTGCCCTACCCGAACGGGGTATGGCGCACAAGGGTGACCTGCCTGACAGTGCAATCAGTCCCTCAGCCTGATAACAAGCACAAACTCAAGGTGGGTCCCCATGCATAAAGCCTTTATCGCTCTGTTCAGCGCCGTCGTATTGGCCTCATCCCCCTTGAGCCGGGCCGCCGACGACCCGGGCAATACCTTGCGCATCTACAACTGGGCGGACTATATCGGCGAGACCACCTTGGCGGACTTCGAGAAGGCCACCGGCATCAAAGTCATCTACGACACCTACGACTCCTACGAAACCGTGCAGGGCAAACTGCTTTCTGGTCGCTCGGGCTATGACCTGGCACTGCTCAACGCGTCCCTGGTGCCGCTGCTGATCAAGGGCAAAGTGTTTCAACCGCTGGACAAGTCCCAATTGCCCGATTGGAAAAACCTCGACCCATTGGTGCTCAAGAGCCTGGAAACCCATGACCCGGGCGTCACTTACTCGGCGCCCTATACCTGGGGCAGCAACGGCGTGACGTACAACGTCGACATGATCAAGGCACGCATGCCGGATGCGCCCATCGGCTCGCTGGCGATGATTTTCGATCCAAAAATCATCTCGAAATTCGCCGACTGCGGCATCACGTTCATGGACTCGCCCACCGACATGATCCCCCTGGCCCTGACCTACCTGGGCCTGGACCCCAACAGCGCCGCGCCCAAGGACCTCAAGGCCGCCCAGGATGTGCTGATGGCGGTGCGCCCCTACATTCGCAAGTTCGACTCCAGTGGGTTCATCAACGGCCTGGCCAACGGCGACCTGTGCCTGGCCACCACCTGGTCCGGCGATTACGCCACGTCCCAGGCCCGCGCGACGGAAGCCGGAGCCAAAATCAATCTGGACTACTTCATTCCCAAGGAGGGTTCGCTGATCTGGTTCGATAACTTCTACATTCCCGCCGATGCGCCCCATGTGGCCAACGCGCACAAGTTCATCGAATTTCTCCTGCAACCCTCCACCCTGGCCGGCGTCAGCAACACCATCCATTACGCCAACAGCAACCTGGCGTCCAAGCCGTTGGTCAACGCCGATATCCGCGACAACCCGGCCATCTACCCCGACTCCGCGACGATGCAGCGCCTGTTCACTCAAAAAAGCCAGCCCCAGGCTGCCGTCCGCCTGATCACCCGTACCTGGAATGCCGTCAAGACCGGCAAGTGAACCCCAGCCATTGAAGGTAAATGCCATGACTCTGCCAAATCCCGAATTTTTCGCCCAGTTCGATCACGACAAGCTGGACGCCGCCGACAAGGCCCACTACATGCACGGTTTCCATATGTTCGACGAACACCGCGAACAGGGTTCGTTGAATATTGCAGCGGGTAACGGCGCCTACATCTACGACACCCACGGTAATCGCTACCTGGATGCCGTCGGTGGCATGTGGTGTACGAATATCGGCCTGGGCCGTGAAGAAATGGCCGACGCCATCGCCAATCAGGTGCGTCAGCTGGCTTACTCCAACCCGTTCTGCGACATGGCCAACGTTACCGCCATCGAGCTGTGCGCCAAGCTCGCCAGCCTGGCTCCGGGCGACCTTGACCACGTATTCCTCACCACCGGCGGCTCCACCGCTGTGGACACGGCCTACCGGCTGGTGCAGTTCTATCAGAACAGCCGTGGCAAACCGGCCAAGAAGCACATCATCTCGCGCTTCAGCGCCTACCACGGCTCCACCTTCCTGACCATGTCCATCGGCAACAAGGCGGCCGACCGCGCGCCCGAATTCGACTTCATGAGCGACCTGTTCCACCACATCTCCTGCCCGAACTACTACCGCGCGCCGGAAGGCATGAGTGAAGCCGACTTCCTCGACTTCCTGGTGAACGAGTTCGAAGACAAGATCCTGACCCTGGGCGCGGATAACGTGGCCGCGTTCTTTGCCGAACCGATCATGGGCTCCGGCGGCGTGATCGTTCCTCCCAAGGGCTATCACCGCCGCATGTGGGAAGTGTGCCAGCGCCACGACTTGCTGTACGTCGCCGACGAAGTGGTCACCTCGTTCGGACGCCTCGGCGCGTTCTTCGCCTCGCAGGAAGTGTTCGACATGCAGCCGGATATCATTACCACCGCCAAGGGCTTGACCTCGGGTTATCTGCCCCTGGGCGCGTGCATCTTCTCCGACCGCATCTGGCAGGTGATCGGCGAGCCGGGCAAGGGCCGCTGCTTTACGCACGGGTTCACCTACAGCGGTCATCCGGTGAGTTGCATTGCCGCCCTGAAGAACATCGAGATCATCGAGCGCGAGCAACTGCTGGCCCATGTGGAGGATGTCGGCGTGCACCTGGAACAGCGCCTGCAAACCCTGGCCGAGCTGCCGTTGGTGGGGGACATCCGCTGTCAGCGCCTGATGGCCTGTATCGAATTCGTCGCGGACAAACGCACCAAGGCCCTGCTGCCGGATGCGGTCAACATCGGCGAAAAAATCCACCTGCGCGCCCAGGCCAAAGGCTTGCTGGTGCGTCCCATCGGTCATTTGAATGTGATGTCGCCGCCGCTGATCATCACCCATGCCCAAGTGGATGAAGTGGTGGAAACCCTGCGCCAGTGTATCCTCGACACTGCTGCCGAACTGCGTGCCAGCGGCGAGTACCAAGGCCGATGAGGCCTGACGCCGAGCCTGTCTCGGCGTTTTTGCCTGGGCACAGGCGGGCGGGTAGACTGGCCGTCATGACGACCGCCTGCCCTGCCCCGACCCTGCAGCAACTGGAAGCCTGGCATCACGCCCTGGCCCAGGCCCTCATCCATGTGGACGAAGCCTCGTTCCTCGAACACCTGGCCACCGCGTTGTGCACCCTCACCCCCATCGAATCGATGATGATCAGCCTGGAGCGCCAGGGCCTGGCGCCGCATCTGCTCTACTCCCAGGGCATTCCCCGGGCGTATCAGGATGAAATCATTCATCGCTACTTTTCCCGGGGCTACCTGCTGGACCCGTTCTGCCTGGCGGTGGACAAGGGGCTGGCCGAAGGTTTCTACCACCTGGCGCAGATTGCGCCGGATGATTTCTTCAACAGCGAGTACTACAAGACCTACTACCTGCGCAGCGGCGGTGCCCAGGAAAGTTATTACATCGTCGACCTGGGCCCCTGCAGCAAGATTTCACTGTGCATGTTCCAGGGTTTGAGCGCCGGGCAATTCAGCGAAGACCAGTTGGCCTTGCAGAAGTCGGCGCAGGCCATGGTGCGCGAATTGCTGCGCCGCTTCGGCACCACCGGCGGGCTGGCCCGGATGGTCAGCGATGAGGCATTTAGCCAGACCCAGGCCCATCAGCAGATCGAGGCGGCGTTCATGGGGTTCGGCAGCGGCGTGCTGACCGTGCGCGAGCGCGAAATTGCCCACTTGATCCTGCGTGGTCACTCGGTGAAATCCACCGCCCAGGTGCTCGGCATCTCACCCGAAACCGTGCGCATGCACCGCAAGAATCTATACACCAAATTGGCGATCAACTCCCAGGCCGAGCTGTTTGCCCTGTTCATCGAATGGCTGACCCGCAGCGGCGCCATGGCCCGCGCCTGAACCACAGCCTCCCCGGCTGGCGGGCCGTTCAGGCAATCCATGGGAACTTTGCCAGGAAATAACCGCCTGAATCCGGTAGGCTCACCCTTTTCACTCAAGGAGTTATTCCCATGGCCAAAGCCACCGCCCGTCACATCCTCGTTTCCACTGAAGCCAAGTGCAACGAACTCAAGGCCCAAATCGAAGGCGGCGCTGATTTCGCAGAAATTGCCAAAGCCAACTCCAGCTGCCCGTCCAGCCGCGACGGCGGCAACCTGGGTTCGTTCGGTCCTGGCCAGATGGTCAAGGAATTCGACACCGTCGTGTTCAGCGCCCCGGTCAACACCGTGCAAGGCCCGGTGAAAACCCAGTTCGGCTACCACCTGCTGGAAGTCACCAGCCGCCAGGACTGATCCAGTCTGTGCTGATGCTATAAACAACGGCCCGCCTTTTGGTGGGCCGTTGTGCATGGGACGACTGGCGACGCTGATGCCGTTAGCGTACAAATCTCTATCTCCTGTTCACGCGGCGCTCAAGGCTGACAATGCGACTGGCTTTTTCCAACCTGTTAGGCTCCACCCTGGCCCTGCTGCTGGCCAGCAGCGCCGTGATCGCGGCGCCCCAGCCCTACCTCACGGTGTACGGCGAACCGGCCAAGTACCGTGCCGGCTTTACCCATTTCGATTACACCAACCCCAACGCCCCCAAGGGCGGTAGCTTGAAGCGCTCGGCCATCGAGATCGGGCGTTTCGATCATGTGCTGCCGTATATCGACAAGGGCATTGGCGTGTCCCAGGTCGACGGCTGGCTGTACGCCCCTCTGGCCCAGCGCTCTCTGGATGAGCCCTACACGGTCTACGGCCTGGTGGCGGAAAAAATGGAGCGTTCGGACGATGGTCTGTGCCTGCGCTTCTACCTCAACCCCAAGGCACGCTTCGCCGACGGCAAGCCCATCACCGCCGAAGACGTGCGCTACAGCTTCGATCTGCTGATGACCCAAGGCAGCCTGCGCTTTCGCACGCTGTTTGCCGACGTCAAGCACGTGGAAGTGGAAGGCGAGCGCCAGGTGCGCTTTGACTTCTCCAGCAACGAAAACCGTACCCTGCCCCTGGACATCGCCACCTTGCCGGTGTTTCCCGAGCACTGGTGGAAAACCCGCGACTTCGCCAACGGCGGCGGCTACGAGGCGCCCTTGGGCAGCGGCCCGTACAAGGTCAGCAAGATCGATTCCGGCAGCACCATCACCTTTACCCGCGACCCCAATTGGTGGGGCAAGGACTTGCCCGTCAGCCGCGGCCTGTACAACTTCGACCACCTGAGCCTGGAGTATTTCGGCGATACCGAAGTGGCCCGCCAGGTGCTGCGCGGCGGCGCCTACGATTTCAACCGCGAATTCTCCGCCACCGGCTATTCCATCGGCTACAACGGCCCGGCGCTGGATGACGGGCGCCTGCAGCGTGCCCATCTGGCCAAGGACATGCCGCAGCCGGCCCAGGGCTACGTGTTCAACGTGCAAAAACCCATGTTCAAGGACCGCCGCGTGCGCCAGGCCCTGGCGATGCTGTGGGATTTCGAGTGGGCCAACCGGCAGATGATGCGCAACCTGTATATCCGCCAGCAAAGCTTCTTTTCCAATAGCCCGCTGGCCGCCAGTCAACCGCCGACCCAGGAGGAACTGGCGATCCTGGAACCGCTGCGCGGGCAAGTGCCCGACGAAGTCTTCACCCAGGTGTTCAAGGCTCCGGTTACCGACGGCAGCGGCATGATCCGCGACAAACAGCTGCAAGCCCTGGCCCTGTTGGAGGACGCCGGATGGAAGCCGGTGGGCGACAAACTGGTCAACGCTGACGGTGAGCCACTGGAATTCACCTTCCTCAACGCCCAGAGCGGCATGGAACGCCTGCTGCTGCCCTACAAGCGCAACCTGGCGCAGATCGGCATTACCCTGAATATCCGTCGCATCGACTCTTCACAGTATGTGAACCGGGTGATGGCGCGGGACTACGACATGATCGTCACCGGCTTCCCTGTCACCACTTCACCGGGCATGGAGCTGTACAACTACTTCGGCTCCGAAGCGGCGTTCGACCCGGGCGCCAACAACTACATGGTGCTCAAGGACCCCGCCGTCGACAGCCTGATCAAGGGCCTGGTCAAGGCAGACACCCAGGCGCAGATGCTCACCTACGCCCATGCCCTGGACCGCGTGCTGCAATGGAATTACCTGTGGATCCCCAATTACTACCCGCCGGGCACCTCGGCTGCGTGGTGGAACCGTTTCGGCCGTCCGGCCATCGAGGCCAAGAATGACGAAGCCCTGGAAACCTGGTGGGAAATCAGTCCCGTGCCGTTGACCAACGAACAAATGCAAGCCGAGCTTAAAAAACGCGGAGGCGCTCGCTGATGTTTGCCTATATCGTGCGGCGCCTGCTGCTGATCATCCCGACGCTGGTGATCATCCTGCTGGTGAATTTCGTGATCGTGCAGGCCGCGCCCGGCGGGCCGGTGGAACAGGCCATCGCCCACCTGCAAGGCATCGGCGGCGGAGCCGTCGGCGGGTCATCCGGGGAAGGCATCAGCGGCGGCTCCCGTGCCAGTCGGGGTCTGGATCCCAAGCTGATCAAAGACATCGAGAAACAATATGGCTTCGACAAGCCGGCGCCGGAACGCCTGTGGCTGATGCTCAAGAGCTATGCGCAGCTGGATTTCGGCAACAGCTTCTTTCGCGGCAAGACCGTGATCGACCTGATCCTGGAGAAAATGCCGGTCACCATTTCCCTCGGGCTGTGGGCCACCTTGATCACCTATCTGGTGTCGATCCCCCTGGGCATTCGAAAAGCGGTGCGCCATGGCAGCAGCTTCGATGTGTGGAGCAGTACCGCCATCGTGATTGGCTATGCGATGCCTGCATTCCTGTTTGCGATGTTCCTGATCGTGGTGTTCGCTGGCGGCACATCGCTGAACTGGTTTCCGGTGCGCGGGTTGGTATCGGAAAACTTCGAAGAACTGAGCACCGTGGGCAAGATCGCCGACTATTTCTGGCACCTGGTACTGCCGGTCAGCGCGTTGGTGATCGGCGGGTTCGCCACCCTCACGATTCTCACCAAAAACTCGTTCCTCAATGAAATCACGCGCCAATACGTGGTGACTGCCCGCGCCAAGGGATTGAGCGAACGCCGCGTGCTGTACGGCCATGTATTTCGCAACGCCATGCTGTTGGTGATCTCGGGCATCCCCCAGGCGTTCATCGCCGTGTTCTTTGCCGGCTCCCTGTTGATCGAGGTGATCTTCTCCCTCGATGGCCTGGGTCGCATGAGTTACGAAGCAGCGGTCTCCCGGGACTACCCGGTGGTGTTCGGTTCGCTGTTTATCTTCACCTTGTTCGGGCTCTTGATAAAACTGATCGGCGACCTCTGCTACACCCTGGTGGACCCGCGTATCGACTTTGCCGCGAGGAACGCCTGATGGTCAATCTGTCTCCCGTGGCCCGTCGGCGCTTCGAGCGCTTCAAGAAGAATCGTCGCGGCTGGTGGTCGCTATGGCTGTTCATCGGCCTGTTCATCCTGACCTTGGGCGGCGAGTTGATCGCCAATGACAAACCCCTGGTGCTGAGCTTCAAGAACGAGCTGTACTTCCCGGTATTCAAGCGCTACACCGAACAGCAGTTCGGCGGCCAACTGCCGTTCCAGGCCGATTACCGCAGCGACTACGTACAAAAGCTGATCAAGCAGGACGGCGGCTGGATGCTGTTCCCGCCGATTCCGTTCAGTGACGACACCCCCAACTATGAACTGACCCGCCCTGCCCCCAGCCCGCCATCGACGGTGAATTGGCTGGGCACCGATGACCAGTCGCGGGATGTGCTGGCGCGGGTGATCTTCGGCGCGCGGGTGTCGATCCTGTTTGCCCTGGCACTCACCGCCATCAGCGCCGCCATCGGCATCGCGGCGGGCGCCTTGCAAGGTTATTACGGCGGCTGGGTCGACTTGCTCGGCCAACGCATTCTCGAGGTGTGGTCGGGGCTGCCGGTGCTGTACCTGCTGATCATCCTGTCGGGCTTTGTCGAGCCGAATTTCTGGTGGCTGCTGGGGATCATGGCGCTGTTTTCGTGGCTGGCCCTGGTGGACGTGGTGCGCGCCGAATTCCTGCGCGGACGCAACCTGGAGTACGTCAAGGCCGCGCGGGCTCTGGGCCTGGGCGATGGCAAGATCATTCGCAGGCACATTCTGCCCAACGCCATGACCGCAACCCTGAGCTACCTGCCGTTCATTCTCACCGGGGCGATTTCCACCTTGAGCGCCCTGGACTTCCTCGGCTTCGGCATGCCCGCGGGCAGCGCCTCGTTGGGCGAACTGATCGCCCAGGGCAAGCAGAACCTGCAGGCCCCGTGGCTGGGCCTGACGGCGTTCTTCACCCTGGCGCTGATCCTGTCGCTGTTGGTGTTTATCGGCGAGGCGTTACGCGATGCCTTCGACCCACGCTCATGAGTGCCCCCCTATGAACCTGATCGAAATCCGCGACCTCAGCGTCGCGTTCAGCGGCCAAACGGTGGTACGCAACCTGAGCCTGGACGTGCGCCCCGGCGAATGCCTGGCATTGGTGGGCGAGTCCGGCTCGGGCAAGTCCGTCACGGCCCACTCGATTCTGCAATTGCTGCCCGAAGCCGGTACTGAAACCACCGGCTCCATCCGTTATCGCGGCCAGGCGCTGATCGGCGCGTCGGCGGCCACCCTGCAAAAGCTGCGCGGCAACCGTATCGCCATGATCTTCCAGGAGCCGATGACCTCCCTCAACCCGCTGCACAGCATCGAAAAGCAAATCGGCGAAACCCTGCTGCTGCACAAAGGCCTGGGCGGCAAGGCGGCGCAGGCGCGTATCCTCGAACTGCTTGAGCTGGTGGGTATCCAGAAACCCCGGGAACGCCTCAAGGCTTACCCGCACCAACTGTCCGGCGGCCAGCGCCAACGGGTGATGATTGCCATGGCCCTGGCCTGCGAACCGGAGTTGCTGATCGCCGACGAACCCACCACCGCGCTGGACGTGACCGTGCAGCGCAAGATCCTGCTGCTGCTCAAGTCGTTGCAACAACGCCTGGGCATGTCGTTGCTGCTGATCAGTCATGACCTCAACCTGGTGCGCAGCATCGCCCAGCGGGTGTGCGTGATGCGTGCCGGCGAGATCGTCGAGCAAGCCGACTGCCAGACACTGTTCAACGCCCCGCAGCACCCCTACAGCCGTCTGTTGCTGGACGCTGAACCCGCCGGTGACGCGCTGTGCAGTGATGAGCGCGAAACCGTGTTGCAGGTGGATGACCTGACGGTGCAATTCCCCCTTGCGAGCGGGTTGTTCCGGCGCAAGACCTGGCTGCGTGCGGTGGACGACATCAGCTTGAGCGTGCAGCGCGGCAAGACCCTGGGGATTGTCGGCGAGTCCGGCTCGGGTAAATCCACCCTCGGCCAGGCGATTCTGCGCCTGCTGGACTCCACCGGCAGCATCCGTTTCCAGGGTGAGGCTCTCGACCCGCTCAATCACCAGCAGATGCGCCCATGGCGCAAGCAGATGCAGGTGGTGTTCCAGGACCCGTTCGGCAGCCTCAGCCCGCGCATGACCGTGGAGCAGATCATCAGCGAAGGCCTGGAAGTGCATGCGCCGTGCAGCCTGGCCGACCGCGATGCGCAAGTGATCCGGGTGCTCAAGGACGTCGGCCTCGACCCCGCCAGCCGTCATCGCTACCCCCACGAGTTTTCCGGTGGTCAGCGCCAGCGCATCGCCATCGCTCGTGCCCTGGTGCTGAAACCGGCACTGATGCTGCTCGATGAACCCACCTCGGCCCTTGACCGCACCGTACAGAAACAAGTGGTGGCGTTGCTGCGCGAGCTGCAGGAAAAATATGGCCTGACCTACCTGTTCATCAGCCATGACCTGGCAGTGGTACGCGCCATGGCCCACGACATGATTGTGGTCAAGGATGGCCAGGTGGTGGAACGCGGTGCGAGTCATACGGTGTTCGAAGCGCCGCAGCATCCGTACACCAAAGAACTGCTGGCCGCCGCACACATTCCTTTGTAAACGCGTCCGTTGTGGGAGCTGGCTTGCCTGCTCCCACAGGCCCGTACTCCCATTCCTATTTTGTGTTGGCAGCATAACCATGAACATCACCGAAAGCCTCAAGGACTACCAACAGGTTCGCGGCCTGGCCATCCAGTCACTGTTCGAGATCATCGAGCAGTCAAGCGAAGGCACGGTGATTGTCGATCGCGACGCTAATATCGTGTGGATGAACGAGCGCTACGCCAGGCGCTTCGGGCTCAAAAGCGCCGACGAAGCCATCGGCCAGCCGTGCGAGCAGGTGATTTCCAACAGCCTGCTGCGCCAGGTAGTTCGCAACGACCAGCCGATCCTGCTGGATATCCAGGACACGCCCAAAGGCCCGCTGGTGGTGATGCGCCTGCCGATCCACGACGATACCGGCGCGGTGATCGGTGCCATCGGCTTTGCGTTGTTTGATGAATTGCGCAACCTGTCGCCGCTGATCGAACGCTACCTGAGCCTGCAACAGGAGCTGGCCTCCACCCGTTCGCTGCTGCGTTCACGGCAGAGTAAATACAACTTCGCGCACTTTATCGGCACCAGCGCCGCCAGCCTTGAAGTCAAACGCCGTGCACGGCGCAGTGCGAGCGCAGAATCACCGGTGCTGCTACTGGGCGAAACCGGCACCGGCAAGGAACTGCTGGCCCAGGCGATCCATGGTGCATCGACCCGGGCCGGCAAGGCCTTCGTCAGCGTCAACAGCGCGGCGATTCCGGCCGACCTGCTGGAGGCCGAATTCTTCGGCACCGCGCCAGGCGCTTTTACCGGGGCCGACCGCAAGGGTCGTCCGGGCAAATTGCAGATTGCCCAGGGCGGCACGCTGTTCCTCGATGAAATCGGTGACATGCCCCTGCCGCTGCAAAGCAAATTGCTGCGGGTGTTGCAGGAAAAGGAATACGAGCCCGTAGGCTCCAACGAAATGCTGCACAGCGATGTACGGGTGATCGCCGCCACGTCCATGGACCTGGAGGCGGCCATCAAGCGCGGTGAATTCCGCGCAGACCTGTATTACCGGCTGAATGTGCTGCCGATCCAGGTACCGCCATTGCGGGAGCGGCTGGAAGATATTCCGGCGTTGAGCGAAGCGATCCTGGAAGAGCTGCGCAGCCAGCATGAACTGGACCGCGAAGCCTTGGCGCTGCTGGCTCAGCATGCCTGGCCAGGAAATATCCGTGAGTTGCGCAACGTGCTGGAGCGCGCGGCGTTGTTGAGTGACGACCTGGTGTTGAATGCCCGGGAAGTGCGCGCAGCCATCGGCACCTTCAGCCCCGTGGAGCGCAGCAGCGCGCGAACCATCGAGGGTGAGTCATTCAGCGCCGCGCGGGAGCGGTCTGATCGGCAAATCATCACAGCGGCGCTCATCGACTGCGAGGGCAATGTGGTGGAGGCGGCCAGGCAGTTGGGGCTTGGGCGGTCGACGTTGTACAAGAAGATGGTGGCGTTAGGCATACCTCAATCTCACTAAAGAGACAAAAATCTCCAAACACAGACAATCCACTGTGGGAGCGGGCTTGCCCGCGAATGCAGTGGGTCAGTCAATACATCTATAGCTGATACACCGCTTTCGCGGGCAAGCCCGCTCCCACATTGGACCTCAATCTGTCTCTTGATCGAGACAAAACTCCAAACCGTTGTCTAAAAATAATATTTTATCTTTTAAATTCAACAAGTTATCGAACTGGCACATATCTCGCTATAGCCCCTTCCACCGCAAGACCTCACAAAAATAACAATCCGATGGAGACACACCATGAGTGTGATCATTGCCCTGGCAGCGCTCGCGTTGCTGATGCTGGCGGCCTACCGTGGCTATAGCGTTATCCTGTTCGCCCCTATCGCCGCCCTTGGCGCGGTACTGCTCACCGACCCCTCCGCTGTCGCGCCCGCCTTTACCGGGGTGTTCATGGAGAAGATGGTCGGGTTCATCAAGCTGTATTTTCCGGTGTTCCTGCTCGGCGCGGTGTTCGGCAAGCTGATCGAACTGTCGGGTTTTTCCCGTTCGATTGTGGCCGCCGCGATCCGCCTGCTCGGCACGCGCCAGGCGATGCTGGTGATTGTGCTGGTGTGTGCCCTGCTCACCTACGGCGGCGTGTCGCTGTTTGTGGTGGTGTTTGCGGTGTACCCGTTCGCGGCGGAGATGTTTCGCCAGAGCAATATTCCCAAACGACTGATTCCCGCGACCATCGCCCTCGGCGCGTTCTCGTTCACCATGGACGCCCTGCCCGGCACGCCGCAGATCCAGAACATCATCCCCAGCACCTTTTTCAACACCACCGCCTGGGCCGCACCGTGGCTGGGTCTGATCGGCACGATCTTCGTGTTCTGCGCCGGCATGCTGTACCTGGCGCGCCAGCGCAACAAGGCCCAGCGCGCCGGCGAAGGTTACGGCACCGAACTGCGCAACGAGCCGGAAACCGCCGATAACCTGGCATTGCCCAACCCATGGATCGCACTGTCGCCGCTGATTCTGGTGGGCGTGATGAACCTGCTGTTCACCCACTGGATTCCGCAGTGGTACGGCAAGACCCACAGCCTGGCGTTACCGGGCATGAGCACGCCGGTGACCACTGAAATCGCCAAGCTCACCGCGATCTGGGCGGTGCAGGCGGCGTTGCTGGTGGGCATTGTCGTGGTGCTGGTGTTCGGCTTCTCGGCGATCAAGAGCAAGCTGGCCGAGGGCAGCAAAAGCGCGGTCAGCGGTGCACTGCTGGCCGCTATGAACACCGCGTCCGAGTATGGTTTTGGCGCGGTGATCGCCTCGCTGCCGGGCTTCCTGGTGCTGGCCGACTGGCTCAAGGGCATCCCCAACCCGCTGGTCAACGAAGCAATTACCGTGACCCTGCTCGCCGGCATCACCGGCTCGGCATCGGGCGGCATGAGCATTGCCCTGGCGGCCATGTCCGAAAGCTTTATTTCGGCGGCCCATGCGGCCAATATTCCCCTTGAAGTGCTGCACCGCGTTGCGGCCATGGCCAGTGGCGGTATGGACACCCTGCCCCACAACGGCGCGGTGATCACACTGCTGGCGGTCACCGGCCTGACCCACCGCGAAGCCTACAAGGACATTTTCGGCATCACGATCATCAAGACCCTCGCGGTGTTCGTGGTGATCGGCACTTTCTACGCCACCGGCATTGTGTGAGGTTTTCATGACGACATTGAACGGCAAGACCGCCCTGGTCACCGGCTCCACCAGCGGCATCGGCCTGGGCATCGCCTTGAGCCTGGCCAAGGCAGGCGCGAACCTGATCCTCAACGGTTTCGGCGACGCCAGCGCGGTGATCGCTCAGGTGCAGGCGTTTGGCGGCAAGGTGGGCCATCACCCGGCCGACGTCAGCGACCCGGCGCAGATCGCCGACATGATTGCCTACGCCGAGCGTGAGTTCGGCGGTGTGGACATCCTGGTCAACAACGCCGGCATCCAGCATGTGGCAGCGGTGGAAGACTTCCCGGCGGAGCGCTGGGATTCGATCATCGCCATCAACCTGTCGTCGGTGTTCCACAGCACGCGGTTGAGCCTGCCGGGCATGAAGACCAAGGGCTGGGGGCGTATCGTCAATATCGCCTCGGTGCACGGCCAGGTCGGCTCGGTAGGCAAAGCGGCTTATGTGGCGGCCAAGCACGGGGTGATCGGCCTGACCAAAGTGGTGGGCCTGGAAACCGCCACCAGCAATGTCACGTGCAACGCCATTTGCCCGGGCTGGGTGCTGACGCCGCTGGTGCAGAAGCAGATCGACGACCGCGCCGCCAACGGCGTCGACCCGCAGCAGGCGCAACATGATTTGCTCGCGGAAAAACAGCCGTCGCTGGAGTTCGTGACACCGCCGCAACTGGGCGAGCTGGTGCTGTTCCTGTGCAGCGAGGCCGGCAGCCAGGTACGCGGCGCGGCGTGGAACATCGACGGTGGTTGGCTGGCCCAATAGACCACGCACAGAAGATCGAATGTGGGAGCTGGCTTGCCTGCGATAGCGGTGTATCAGAGACAAATTAGCCAACTGACAAGCCGCCATCGCAGGCAAGCCAGCTCCCACAATTCAGAACTGTGTGGTTAGGTAGACGTGTACAAGAACAAGAGGCAACTCTATGTCCGACATCCTCTGGCAACCCTCCCCGGAACGCATCGCCAACACGCGCATGGATCAGTTCCGCCGCTACCTCAACGACCGTCACGGCGTGCAACTCAACGATTACCCGGCCCTGCACCAGTGGAGCATCGACCAACGCCCGGATTTCTGGCGGGCTATCGTCGATTTCTTCGGTGTGCAATTTCACAGCCTGCCCAGCGCGATGCTGATCGAAGACGTCGAGATGCCCAGCGCCCAGTGGTTTCCGGGCGCCACGTTGAATTTCGCCGAGCACCTGCTACGCCGTCGCGATGATCACCCGGCCGTGGTCGCCATCAGCGAAGACGGCCAGCGCGAACAACTGACCTATGCCGAATTGGCCGCCCACGTGGCCGGCCTGCAACAGAGCCTGCGGGCGGCCGGCGTGGTTCAGGGTGACCGCGTCGCGGCATGCATGCCCAATACCTGGCAGACCCTGGTGGGCATGCTCGCCACCACCAGCCTCGGCGCCATCTGGTCCTGTTCATCGCCAGACTTCGGCACCCAGGGCGTGATCGACCGCTTTGGCCAGATCGAACCCAAGGTACTGATCACCTGTGCCGGTTATCGCTACGCCGGCAAAGACATCGACCAGAGCGCCAAGCTCAATGAAATCCTCGAACGCCTGCCCTCCCTGGAACAACTGATCATCGTGCCTTATGCCCGACCTCAGGCGCAGGTTGAGGATTATCGAACCCGGGCCACTGTCACGCTGTGGAATCATTTCTATCAAGCCGGCGGCGAACCCGAGTTCGTCGCGGTACCGTTCGATCATCCGCTGTACATCCTCTATTCCAGCGGCACCACGGGCGTGCCCAAGTGCATCATCCATGGCACCGGCGGCGTGCTGCTCACTCATCTCAAGGAGCACGGCCTGCACGCCGACCTGTCCCGCGAGGACTGCCTGTTCTACTACACCACCTGCGGCTGGATGATGTGGAACTGGCTGGTGTCGGTGCTGGCCCTTGGCGCCACGGCGGTGCTGTATGACGGCTCGCCGTTTTATCCAGGGCCGGAGCGCCTGATCGATCTGATCGATGCCGAACGGATCAGCGTGTTCGGGACCAGCCCCAAGTTCCTCAGCACGCTGGAGAAAGCCGGGCTGCAACCGCGTCTGAGCCATGACCTGAGCAGCCTCAAAGGTCTGATCTCCACCGGCTCGCCGTTGTCGCCGCAGAGTTACGACTATGTGTACCGCGAGATCAAGGGTGAGCTGTGTCTGTCATCCATGTCCGGCGGCACCGACATCGTTTCGTGCTTTGTGATCGGCAACCCGGTACTACCGGTGCGCCGTGGCGAGATGCAGTGCAAGAGCCTGGGGATGGCCATCGAGGTCTGGGACGAGCAAGCTCGAGCCCTGATCGGCGAAAAAGGCGAGCTGGTGTGCACACGACACTTCCCCGCGATGCCCATCGGCTTGTGGAATGACCCGGACCAGAAAAAACTGCGCGCCTCGTATTTCAGCCAGTTTCCCGGTGTGTGGGCCCAGGGCGACTACGCCGAACAACGCCCCAACGGCAGCCTGCTGATCCACGGGCGCTCCGATGCGGTGCTCAACCCCGGCGGCGTGCGGATCGGCACCGCGGAAATCTATCGCCAGGTGGAAAAGGTCCCGCAGGTAATAGAAAGCCTGGCTATCGGCCAGCGCTGGCAGGATGACGTGCGTGTGGTGCTGTTCGTGCGCCTTACGGACGGCGTGGCGCTGGATGAGGCTCTGCAACAGCAGATTCGCGAGGTGATCCGCGCCAACACCACGCCCCGCCATGTACCGGCGAAAATCCTGGCTGTCACCGATATCCCCCGCACCATCAGCGGCAAGATCGTCGAACTGGCGGTGCGCAACGTGGTGCACGGCGAGGCGGTGAAAAATACCGACGCGCTGGCTAACCCGCAGGCCCTGGAGCAGTTCCGCGACCGTCCTGAACTGGCATAAAGATGAAAGGTTTCAGCTCTGAGGCAGGCTTTTGAAGACAACGGCCCAATGCGTGCTATTTTTCGGGGTAGTCACTCAGCCATTTCCCACGAGATAATGGCCGTTGTCATATTTCAAAGCGTTACGCTCAGGGCTTTTTCATGAATGGAACATCCACCGGCAGCGACGCCGCAGCATTGATCGCGCGGCTGGACTGGGCACGAAGCCCTCTCGGTGAGGCCAATGACTGGCCACAAAGCCTGCGTACAGCGGTGGACATCGTCGTCCACGCGCCGATGCCGATGCTGTTGCTATGGGGCAGCCAGCTCACCCAGCTGTACAACGACGGTTTCGCCCGGCTGGTAGGCAATAAACACCCGGCGGCCCTGGGCCAACCGGCGCATGAGACCTGGCCGGAACTGCAGAGCTTCACCGCGCCGGTCTATGACGCCGTCCTGGCCGGCCAGGTGCGCACCTTCAGCGAGCAGCGCTTTGTGCTGCAACGCAATCACCGCGACACCGAGATCTGGCTGGACCTGACCTACAGCCCGGTGCGCGACGAAGGCGGCAGCGTCGCCGGGATTCTGGTCACCGCCATCGAAACCAACGAGCGCCGCAGCAAGGCCCTGGAGCTGCAACAACGCTCCGAAGACAGCCTCAAGGCCCAGCACAACACCGAACAACGCCTGCAACTGGCACTGGCCGCCACCGATGCGGTGGGCACCTGGGACTGGGATATCGGCGAAGACCGCTTTATCGCCGACGCCCACTTCGCATGCCTGCACGGCGTCGACCCCAATGATGCCGGCCTGCTGCCCATCAGCGATTACCTGCAAGGCGTGCACCCCGAAGACCGTGGCATGGTGGCCCGCAGCATCAAGCACTGCATCACCTTTGGCACCGAATACGCCGAGGAATACCGCCTGTTGCAAGCCGACGGCCAGGTGCGCTGGGTGTTTGCCCGGGGCCGCTGCTACAAGGATCAACAGGGGCGCCCGGCACGTTTTCTCGGGGCCGCGCTGGACCTGACCGAGCGCAAGCACACCGAGCAGGCCCTGCGCCAGAGCCAGACCGAATTGCAGTTGATCATCAACGCCATGCCGGTGCTGATCGGTTATGTCGACCACGAAGAGCGGTTTCGCCTCAACAACAGCGCTTACCTCGATTGGTACGGCATGACGCCCCAGGAGCTGTACGGCAAGACCATCCTCGAAGTGCTCGGTGCCGAAGTCTACGCCGGGCGTGCCGACAAGATCGCCGCCGCCCTCAAGGGCAAGGCGTGCAGTTTCATGACCATCACCCCGCACCGCGACGGGCGGCCCCG
Organism: Pseudomonas sp. SDO5271_S396; assembly: GCF_054071795.1. NCBI lineage: Bacteria > Pseudomonadati > Pseudomonadota > Gammaproteobacteria > Pseudomonadales > Pseudomonadaceae > Pseudomonas > Pseudomonas sp. SDO5271_S396. The sequence continues at coordinate 2,803 of NZ_JBSVWB010000041.1, read as the reverse complement.
TCATGCGCTGATGAAGTACCTGCCGCGCTTCAGCAATGACGGCTCGGTGAATGGTTTCTACATCTTTGTGATCGATGAAACCGAACGCAAGCTCACCGAAGAAGCCCTGCGCCACCTCAACGAAAACCTTGAAGAACGCGTGGCCCAGCGCACCCAGGCACTGGCCGAGGCCAACCAGCGCCTGCAAAACGAGATGTTCGAACGCGAACGGGCCGAAGACGCCCTGCGTCATGCGCAAAAGATGGAAGCCGTGGGCCAGCTCACCGGCGGTATCGCCCATGACTTCAACAACATGCTTACCGGTATCATCGGCAGCCTGGACCTGATGCAGCGCTATATCGCTGCCGGGCGCAGCGATGAAATCGGCCGTTTTACCGACGCCGCCGTGTCCTCCGCCCATCGCGCCGCCGCCCTCACCCATCGCCTGCTGGCGTTCTCACGGCGCCAGTCGCTGGATCCGCGCCCCCTGGACCCGAACCAGTTGGTGGCCTCCCTGGAAGACTTGTTCCGTCGCACCAAGGGCGCGCATATCGGCCTTAAAGTACAACTGGGCCAGGATATCTGGCCGGTGAATACCGACGCCAGCCAACTGGAAAACGCCCTGCTCAACTTGGTGATCAATGCCCGCGACGCCATGCCCGATGGTGGCGATCTGCTGATCGAAACCGCCAACAGCTACCTGGACGGCAGCGATATCACCACCCTTGAACCGGTGAAAGCCGGCGATTATGTGATGCTCGGGGTGTGCGACAACGGCACCGGCATGGCGCCGAAGATCCTGGCCAAGGCATTCGACCCGTTCTTCACCACCAAGCCCATCGGCCAGGGCACTGGCCTGGGGTTGTCGATGATCTACGGCTTTGCCCAGCAGTCCGGTGGCCACGTGACCATCCACAGCGAACCGGGCCAGGGCACCTGCGTGCGCCTGTACCTGCCGCGCCTGCACGGCACCGCTTTGGAAAGCAGCCTGCCGGCGCACCTGAGCCAGGCGCCACTGGCCCTGGAGGGTGAAGCAGTGGTGGTGGTCGAAGACGACCCGGCGGTGCGCATGCTGGTGGTCAATGTGCTGGATGAATTGGGCTACACCGCGCACCAGGCCGGGGATGCACGCACGGCGCTGCCCTTGCTCGAATCGGATTTGCGCGTGGACCTGCTGGTCACCGACGTTGGCCTGCCCGGCATGAATGGCCGACAGCTGTCGGAAATCGCCCGCCAGCATCGCCCGGGCCTGCGCGTACTGTTCATGACCGGTTATGCGGAGATGGCCGCCGAACGCCAGGGCTTCCTGGAGGACGGCATGGACATGGTGGCCAAGCCGTTTTCCATTGACGTACTGGCCACGAAAATCCGCAGCATGATCAGCGTCGTCGAGTGAGTTCAGGCATAATCCCGCGCCGTTGTTGCACGTACCCGGTAGAGATCAATGAAAGCCCAAGCCCGTCATATCCTGGTGAAAACCAGCGAAGAAGCCGAACAGCTCAAGCAGCGCATCGCCAAGGGCGAAGCGTTCGACGTGCTGGCCAAGAAGTATTCCACCTGCCCGTCCGGCAAACGCGGCGGCGACCTGGGGGAAATTCGGCCAGGCCAGATGGTGGGGGCGATTGACGCGGTGATTTTCAAGAAACCCCTGCGGGTGGTGCATGGGCCGGTCAAGAGCAAGTTTGGCTATCACCTGGTGCAGGTGTTCTACCGCGACTAAGGGGCTTGGCTGTAAACCGCTATCGCAGGCAAGCCAGCTCCCACATTGGACGGCTGTGGGAGCCGGGCTTGCCCGCGAACCGCCGCAGGCGGCCATTCACCGAGGAATCAAGGCGCCCGGCACCTGAATGACCCGACTCGCCAGCCGATGCCCCGCAGCGCCAGCCTGCTCGGGCGAACCACCCTTGAGCCGACTCGCCAAGTAGGCCGCGCTGAAGGAATCCCCTGCCGCCGTCGTGTCCACCACCTTCTCGACCTTCACCGCCGGCACCGCAAACCGCTCACCCGCGCAACGAATCAAACAGGCATCGGCCCCACGCTTGAGCACCACCTCTGCAATCGCGGGATACGCCGCAAACACCTGCTCACTGTCGGCATAACCAAACAGCGCACGCTCGTCATCTTCGGTCAGCAAGGCAATATCCACCTCGGCCAGGACCTTGCGATAGGCCGCGCGCGCCGCCTCGAGGCTGGCCCATAAACGCGGCCGGTAGTTATTGTCGAACACCACCTTGCCCCCGCGACGACGGGTTTCGATCAAAGCTTGCAGCAAGCGCTCTCGCCCGACTTCACCCAGCACCGCCAGGGTGATACCGCTGAAATACACCACGTCGTAATCCGGCAATGCCGCCAGGATCGGCTCGGCCGCAGGCGTGGTGAAGCAGTCCCGCACGGCGGCTTCGTTGCGCCAGTAGAGAAATTTGCGCTCGCCGCTGGCATCGGTCTGGATGCAGTACAAGCCCGGCAAGCGTCCCGGCAGGCGCTGGACCATACCCAGGCCCAGGCCTTCTTCGGCCCATTGCTGGCACATGGCATCACTGAAGCTGTCGTCACCCAGGGCGGTGACGTAGTCGACACTGGCGCTGTCGCCCAGCTCGCGGCGCAGGTACACCGCCGTGTTCAGGGTGTCGCCACCGAAGCTTTGGTGCAGGCTGCCGTCGGCGCGGTGTTGCAGTTCGATCATGCATTCGCCGATGAGGGCGATGCGGGGTTGGGTGGTCATGGTCAATGTCTCGGGTGTTCTGGAGGGCCCCATCGCAGGCAAGCCAGCTCCCACAGTTGAAAATATTCACAATTCAAAATGTGGGAGCTGGCTTGCCTGCGA
>NZ_JBSVWB010000040.1:0-57145 GCF_054071795.1 Pseudomonas sp. SDO5271_S396 | reverse complement strand
ATGGAGCAGTGACCATGAACGCAGCCTTTGATTTCACCCACCACCGCATCCTCGTCACCGGCGCCTCCAGCGGCATCGGTCGCGAGATCGCCAAACAGCTTGTCGCCAGCGGCGCCGAAGTCTTCGCTCTGGGCCGTGACGCCAATGCGCTGTCTCAACTCGGCTGCCACACCTTGTGTCTGGACATCGCCGACAGCGTCGCTCTTGATGCGGCCCTGCAAGACTTGCCAGCGCTGCACGGCCTGGTCAATTGTGCGGGCATCTCGCGCCTGGAGCCTGCCGCCGCCATCAGCGCCGAGGCGTTCGACCAGGTGATGAACGTCAACGCCCGCGCCGCAGCGCAAGTCGCCAGCCGCGTGGTGATGAGGATGATCGACGCGCAGATCGCCGGCAGTATCGTCAATGTCTCCAGCCAGGCCTCGTTGGTAGCGCTGGATGACCACCTCGGTTATTGCGCTTCCAAGGCCGCGCTGGATGCGATCACCCGGGTGCAGTGCGCCGAATGGGGCCGCTTTGGCATTCGCGTGAACAGCGTCAACCCTACGGTGACGCTCACGCCGATGGCCGCCATGGCCTGGTCCGATCCGGCCAAGCGTGACCCGGCGCTGGCCGCCATTCCGCTCGGGCGTTTCGCCGAAACGGCGGAAGTGGCGCTGCCGGTGTTGTTCCTGTTGAGCCAGGCCGCGAGCATGATCAGCGGGGTCAGCCTGCCGGTCGATGGCGGCTACACCAGCCGCTAGCCGTTTTCCAGCCGACCGGCAATCACCACCTTGTCGCGCGGCTTGTACGGGTCTTCCAGGCGGTCGAGCAGCAGGCGCACCGCGCTGCTGCCGGCCAGGGAGGCGTCGTGGGCGACGCAGGCGATAGGCACGCCGAAGATGTCGGCGAAGGGCAAGCGGTCGATGCCGCAGATGGTCAGGCTGTCGTGGGGGATGTTGTGCATGCGCAGCGCCCGCAGCGCACCCAGGGTGATCAACTGGTTGAAACCCATGATCGCGTCCGGCGCGGCGTGTTCGGCCAGGTAGTCGAGGGTGTGCAGGTAAGAGGGCATCAGCGTGTAGTCGCCGGCCTGCACTTCGACCTGCACCTGGGGGTGTTCGGCGAGCACTTCGCGCAGGCCCTTGAGGCGTTCGACGGTGATGCGCGAATGTTCGGGGCCGGTCAGTACCAGCAGGCGCTTGAGGTTGGGGGTCTGGCGCAGCAGGTAGTGTGCGGCCTGGATACCGCTGTGGTAGTTGTCGAGCACCACGCGGCTGAACGGGCTGTCATGGATCGTCCGGTCGAGCAGCACTACCGGGGTCTTGCCATTGCCCAGGCGCTCCAGGTAATCGGGCTGGTAGTTCGGTTCATCCGAGACCGGCGACAGGATGATCCCCGCCACGCGGTAGCCCAGCAGGGTGTCCACCGCCTTGCTTTCCAGCTCTTCCAGTTCATCGGTGTCCACCAGCATGATGGTGTAGCCGTGTTGCTTGGCCTCGCGGGAAATCGCCTTGATCATTTCGCTGTAGAACGGGTTGTCCACCGAGGCGGTGATCACGCCGATGATCAGGCTTTCGCTGCGCTTGAGCCCGCGGGCGAAGGCGTTGGGCACGTAGTCCAGCTCCCGCGCCACTTCGAGGATGCGCGCCAGGGTGGCCGGCTTGACCAGGTCGGGCTTGCTCAGTGCACGGGACACCGTGATGGTGGTCATGCCGACCCGTTTGGCGATGTCACTGATGGTGACGGACTTTTTCTTGTTCATCGGCAAGGCTGCAAAGGAAAACACCCGCAGGCTAGCACGCGCGGCGGGAGTTGGTGGTTCAAATCAGCGGGTCCCAGCGCTGCGACCAGTCACTTTCCGCCTTGACCACATCGCGCAGCAACCCCAGGGCCTGTTGCAGCACCGCCGAATCCCGCGCCCGCGAATACACCAGGAAGGTCGGGAAGTTGAACTCCGGGGCCTTGGGCACGCGCTGCATCACGCCGCTGTCCAGGTAGCTCTGGACCACGCGGGTGCGGAAGTAGCCGGCACCGCCATTTTCCAGGATGTACTGCAACGCCAGCGGGCCGAGGTTGAAGCTCAGCGCGGCGCGAGCCTTGTCGGGCAGGGCGGTGTCATGCTGCTGGCGAAAGCCCGGGCCCCAGTCGATGTACACGTAGGGCTCGGGCTTGCTCACCAGTTGCACCAGGATCAGTTTTTCTTCCAGCACCTGCTCCACCTGCAACCCCGGCCAGTATTGCGGCTGGAACACCAGCGCCGCATCGAGCACGCCCAGCTCCAGCTGGCGCAGCAGGTAGTCGCCTTCGCGCACTTCGGTGCGCAGGGCATGCCCGGGGATGTGTTCGCGCAGGGCCTGGGCCCAACCGAGCATCAATGGGTTGCACAGGCTGACTTCGCCGCCGATATGCAGCACGTTGCGGTAGCCGTCGGGCAGCGGCAGGTCACGCCGCGCGGCTTCCCAGGTTTGCAGCAACTGGTTGGCGTACACCACGAACGCCTCGCCGTCGGCGGTCAGCCGCGCACCGGCGCGGTTGCGCACGAACAGCGTGCTGCCCAGTTGGCTTTCCAGGCTCTTGACCCTTGCGGTGATGGCGGTCTGGGTGACGTGCAGTTTCTCGGCGGCGGCAGCCAGGCTGCCGCAGCGGGTGATTTCGAGGAAGGTGCGTGCCAGTTCGATGTCCATGAAGCCCCCGGAGTGAAGGCGGTCATTGTAGAGCGATGCCGGCGGGGAATGCGATCCGTGCGGGGCTCATTCCCAGATGCCGGTGTCCAGGCAGCGTGCCGACGGCGGTGGTTGCCGACCGTCGACCAGAAAACCGCCCAGCCATTGCTGCACGCAGTCCCGGGCCAGGGCAGAGGACTGGGTGGGTTCCTTGAGCAACAGCTGCTCGACACCGGACGCCAGCGGCTCCCCAGGCTCGGTATTGACCAGCACCATGCGCGCGACACGCTCCGGAAACAACGTGCCGTAGCGGCTGCCGAGCCGGGTGGCTTCGGCGTTGCCGAGGAAGTTGAGTTGCGCCTCGCCCAGTTGTGCGCGCACATACTCCATGTCCCGGGCGGCCTGTTCGACACCGGCGGTTTGAGCCAGGTCGCGGGGGCTCAGCTCGATCACGTCGTAGCGGTTGACCAGGGTACGGTAGGCCGGAGTGGCGTAGGACTCCCAGCGGCTGGCCAGATGAATGGCGAAGGTGCCGTCCCGGGCGATCTTCAGGTCGCCCGATTGGGTGAATACCACGCCTTCGCGGTTCAGCGGATCGCGGGCGCCGACGCGGGTCAGTTTCAGGCGCAGGCTGCCGCGCCCGGGTCGGGCATGGTCGCGCGGCACGCTCACGGTGCCGCACTGGGTGCGCCCGATGACCTCGGGGTCCAGGCGCTCGAAGTCGGGAAGGGGGCAGTCCAGCAGCCAGTCGATGGTGGTTGGGGTGATCAGCGTTTGGGCCGGGGCCAGGCTCGCTGCGAACCAGACGCAGCCGGCCAGCAGACTACTTGCAAGGGGGCGGGGTTTCATCGAAGGGTCCGGTCAGCCGTGAGATAGCGGCTTTTTTACCAAGGACCCCGGGTAGAAAAATGTAAGGTGATTAAACGGTTGGTGTACGAAACCAGACTTTCGTTTATCGGACTTCGCTTTGCCAGCCGCCGCCCAATGCCTTGTACAAGGCGATGCTGGCTTGCAGGCGTGACAGGCGCAGTTGCACGGTGAGGTCCTGGGCGGCGTACAGCGTGCGTTGGGTTTCGAGTACGGTCAGCAAGTCTTCGGCACCGGCCTGGTAGCGGCTCTCGGCGATTTGAAAGGCCGATTGCGCCTCCTGCAGCTCTTCACCCTGCCATTGGCGTTGCTGGTCGAGACGGGTGATGCTGGCGAGGGCCTTTTCCACGTCGGCAAAGCCGTTGATGATTGCGCCGCGATAGGTTTGCAACAGCTCGTCCTGGCGTGCACGGGCCTTGTCGCGCTCGGCGCTCAGGCGGCCATTGTTGAAGATCGGCGCTACCAGCCCCGAGGTCAGGGTGTAGAACGGGCTGCGCAGAATGTCCTCGGCCTTGTAGGCGCCGGAACCGAGGGTCGCTCCCAGCGTGAAGGTGGGCAGCATCGCGGCACGGGCGACAGTGACGTCAGCACTCGCCGCCGCCAGTTGAGCCTCGGCCTGGGCAATATCGGGACGGCGACTCAGCAACTGGCTGGGCACGCCCGGGCCGATGCTCGGCCAGGTGAGGGCCTGGAACGGCTCGTCGCCCAACTGCAGCGCCTGTACCGGTTGGCCGAGCAGCGCGGCCAGGGTGATCAGGGACTCTTCCGCCAGTTGCTGGATCAATGGCAACTGCCGTTGCTGGCTGGCCACCAGGCTCTTTTGCTGGGCCAGTTCCAGGGCCGTCGCGGAACCGGCGGCGTAGCGGGTCTGGACCAGTTCGAGCACATTGCGCGCGTTGGCCAGGTTCAACTCGGCGATCTGCTGGCGTTGACGCGCGGCAAGGGTTTGCGCGTAGCGGTCGGCGACGTTGCCGAGCAAGGTCAGTTCCACGGTGGCCTGGTCGAACTCGCTGGCCCGCAGGCTGTGCAAGGCGCTGTCCCGGGCGGCGGCACGGCCACCCCAGAAGTCCACCTCGTAGCTGGCGCTGAGGTTGGCATCGTAGCTGTTCACGGTCCGGTTGCTTTGCGTGGCATTCAGGTCCGAGTTGCCGCTGCCGCGCAGCAGCCGTTCGCGGCTGGCGGTGAGGTTGAACTTCACCTCCGGCAGCAGCGGCGCCCCGGCGATCACCGCGCTGGCCTGGGCCTGGCGTACACGGGCGATGGCCGCGGCCACATCGAAACTGTCACGGCGCGCCTGATCGACCAGCCGGTTCAACTGCGGGCTGCCGAATTGGGTCCACCAGCGCTGGTTGGTGGCCTGGGCCGCTTCACGCTCGGCGAACTGCCAGGCGGCTGGCGCTGCGATGCCGCTGTCGACGGCTGCCGGGTTGCCTGTGCAGGCGTTGAGCAACAGGCCCAGGCTGATCAGCGACAGGTGCGAAGGAAGGGATCGTTTATTCACTGGTCAACGCCTTAACCGGATCGAGCCGGGCTGCTTTACGGGCCGGCATGAAGCCGAATACGACGCCGGTGACCAGCGCACAGCCAAACGCGCCCAGCACGGCCACCAGGGAAAACTGCACCGCCACCTTGGCCAGCACCAGCACGCCGCCCACCAGCAGGGCCAGGCCGATGCCGCACAGGCCGCCGACCACCGAAAGCATCACCGCTTCGGTGAGGAACTGACGCAGGATGTCGCGCTGACGTGCGCCGGTGGCCATGCGAATACCGATTTCGCGGGTACGCTCGCGCACTGTCATGAGCATGATGTTCATCACGCCGATCCCGCCCACCAGCAGGGAAATCGCCGCGATCGAGCCCAGCATCAGCGACAGCGTATTCTGCGTGCGCGCTTCGGCCTGGATCATCGCGGCGTTGTTGGTCAGCTCGTAGTCGCGCTTGCCGTTGTGCAGGCGCTGCATCAATTGGTCGATGGCCACTTCGGCGTCATGCACCTTGCGGGCATCGGCCGCAGCGATCACTACGTATTCGGGGTTGTAGCTGCCGAACAGGCGCACGCTGGCGGCGGTATACGGGATGGCGATGCGGTCGTCGCTGTCTTTGTTGCCGGAGGTGGCGCCTTTTTCCGCGAGCACGCCGATCACCTGGAACGGCACGTTTTCGATCAGGATGTACTGGCCGATCGGGTTGACCTGGCCCTTGAACAGTTTTTCGCGGATCCGGTGGCCGATCACCGCGACCGTGGCCCCGGCGCGTTCATCGGCGGCGGTGAAGTAACTGCCCTCGACCACCGGCCAGTTGAAGATATCCGGGAAGTTGGTGTCGTTGCCGCCCACGTAGGCCATGTAGTCCACATTGCCGAAACGCACCCCGGCCTCGCTGCCGTTGACCGGCATGATGCGCTGCACCTGGGGCAGGGCTGCCAGTGCATTGACGTCATTGAGGGTGACGATGCCCAGCGGTGTACGTGGGTTAGGTGAGGAGCCACTGAGGTAGATGATGTTGGAACCGAACGCGCCCATCTGCGCCATCACCTGGCGCTTGCTGCCTTCGCCCACCGCCAGCATCACCACCACCGACGCCACGCCGATGATGATGCCCAGCAGAGTCAGCGCGGTGCGAAAGCGGTTGATCCACATCACCCGCCAGGCGGCCTGCACGGCATCGGCCAGTTCGGCTTTCCAGGCGCCGTTGTGTTCGGCACCGTCGGCCAGGCGCTGGCGCAGGTCCACCGCTTGCAGGGCGCCGGCGTTGGCCGGTGCCGGTACGTGGCTGTCGCTGGCGGCGGAGTCGCTGATGATCAGGCCGTCGCGGATCTCGATGATGCGATTGGCCCGCGCCGCCACTTCGCGGTCGTGGGTGATCAGGATCACCACGTGGCCCTGGCCGGCCAGTTCGTCGAGCAGGGTCATCACCTCGGCGCCGCTGTGGCTGTCGAGGGCACCGGTGGGTTCGTCGGCGAGGATGATATGGCCGCCGTTCATCAGCGCGCGGGCGATCGACACGCGTTGTTGCTGACCACCGGACAACTGGTGTGGCCGGTTGCCCGTGCGCTCGGCCAACCCCAGGCGGGTGAGCAGGGCGTGGGCGCGGGCGTGGCGCTCGGCGGCGCTGATACCGGCGTAGATCGCCGGCATCTCGACGTTTTCCTGGGCCGAGCCCGACGGGATCAGGTGGTAGCCCTGGAACACGAAACCAAACGCCTCACGGCGCAGCCACGCCAGTTCGTCGCTGTCCAGGCGGGCGACGTTTTCCCCGGCGAACAGGTAGTCGCCGACGCTGGGGCGGTCGAGGCAACCGAGGATGTTCATCAGCGTCGACTTGCCGGAACCGGAAGCGCCGACAATCGCGACGAATTCCCCGGCGTGGATCGACAGGTCGATCCCGCGCAGCACATCGACCTGCGGGCTGTCGCCGCCGCCGTAGGACTTGCGGATGTTCTTGAGTTCGATCAGGGGCGTGGTCACCTCAACCCCCGTTGCCGTCAGCCGGGCCGATCAACAGGTGATCACCTTCGTTGAGGCCGTCGAGCACCTGCACCCGCAAGCGGTCGCTGATGCCCAGGCGCACTTCACGTTCTTCAATACGCCCATTCTCGGCCACCACGCGGGCGATCTGGCGGTCGGCGCTGCTGGTGCCCAACAGAGCGGCGACAGGGGCGGTGAGGGCGTCCTTGACCTGGCTTGCGACGAAAAACACTTGGGTGGTCATTTCGGCCATCAGTGCGTTGTCGGTGTTGTCCACGTCCAGCAGCACGGTGTACAGCACCACGCGGCCGGTGCCGCTCTTGCTCGAGCTGGTGGGGCTGCCGCTGCCCTGGCTGGTTTCGTTGAGGGGCTTGGGCGGGATCGGCAGGATCTGCCGCACGGTGCTGGTCCAGCGCCGGTTGCCGCCGCTGAGGGTGGTGAAGTAGGCGCTCATGCCGGGTTTGACGTGGCCGATATCGGCTTCCGAGACTTCGGCCCACACGGTCATTGGCGACAATTTGGCGATGCGCAGGATCAATGGTGTCTGTTGCTGGGCGTTGAGGGTCTGGCCGACGCGGGCGTCCACCGCCACCACGGTGCCGGCCATCGGCGCATAGATCCGCGTGTAGCCGAGCTCGGCTTCGTCACTGCGCAGGCTGGCCTGGGCCTGAAGGATCTGCGCCTGGAACATGTCGACCCGCGCCTGGGTGGCGCTCAGTTCGGCCTTGGCGGTCTGCACGTCTTCTTCGCGGGTGGCATTGCCGGCGGCCAGGCGCTGCTGGCGTTGGTACTTCTGGCGCGCCAGTTCATGCAGGGCGCGTTGTTCCTGCAATTGCGCCTTGAGGTTTTCGATGGCGTAGCGACTGGCGTCGAGCTTGGCCTTCTGAGTGGAAGGGTCGATTTCCACCAGCAACTGGCCCTCTTTGACCTGGTCGCCGGCCTCGACGTGGATCTTCTGGATCTGCCCGGACGCCTGGGCGCCGACGTCCACATAACGGCGCGGTTGCAGGGTGCCCAGGGCGGTGACGCTGCTCTCGATATTGCCGCGCGTCACGGTCACGGTGGTCAGGGTGTCGCGGCCCGGCGGGAGTACCTGCCAGGCGGCGACGGCGATGACAGGGATCAGGCACGCCACCACAAGCAGGGCGCGTCGGGCGGGTCGAGGGCGTTTCATGCTTAGGTTCCAGCCAGGAAAGTTCGGAGCGCAGTTGCGCAGAGCTGACAGTTAAACGAGGGAAATGCGCGCGGATTTAGGCTGTTACACAAGCAGTTACAGCGCGCCGAGCGAAAAAAAACGGCTGTGGATGCAAGTCTGCTTTAAAAGTAGATGAGAATTACTATAAATTGCACGCACCCAAACTGCCATTACCGAATCGGCCGTCATCTCACGCACTCAAGGACCTAATGCCGCCTCCTCGGCGGTCGGGAGTCATGTTGGAAAACTACTATCGCGAGCTGGTGTGTTTCCTCAACGCCAAGCTGGGCAACCGTCAGGTGGCCGAGGATGTGGTGCATGACGCTTATGTGCGAGTGCTGGAGCGCGACAGCAGTACTCCCATCGAGCAGCCCAGGGCTTTTCTTTACCGCACCGCGCTGAACCTGGTGATCGACGGCCATCGGCGCAACGCGTTGCGCCAGGTCGAACCGCTGGACGTGCTGGACGCCGAAGAGCGCTTCGCCGTCAGTTCGCCCCAGGCCACCCACGACCACAGCCTGCGCCTGGAGATGCTCGAGCGTGCCCTGGCCGAACTGCCGACGGCCTGCCGTGACAGTTTCCTGCTGCGCAAGCTGGAGGGCCTGACCCACGTGCAGATCGCCGAACGCCTGGGCATTTCCCGCGCCCTGGTAGAAAAACACATCGTCAATGCCATGAAGCACTGCCGCGTGCGGATGCGCGAGTGGGAAGCGCACTGATCGATGATCAATTAAATTTTGTTTCATTGTCCTCGTTTCCTATCAACACATGGCCTGTTGAGCAGGTCTTGAAGGTATTCCCGCCCCACCGCCAAGGGGCTTATCCAGAGGACACTGGAATGACACAGGCAATTGCTTCGCCCGCGGTTCACGACCTGATCGGTATCGGTTTCGGCCCTTCGAACCTGGCGCTGGCCATCGCTTTGCAGGAGCGCGAAAAGGCGCAGGGCAAACTGGACGTGCTATTTCTCGACAAACAGGCCGACTACCGCTGGCACGGCAATACCCTGGTCACCCAGAGCGAGTTGCAGATTTCCTTCCTCAAGGACCTGGTGACCCTGCGCAACCCCACCAGCCCTTACTCGTTCGTCAATTACCTCAAGGCCCACGACCGCCTGGTGGACTTCATCAACCTGGGCACTTTCTATCCCTGCCGCATGGAGTACAACGACTACCTGCGCTGGGTCGCGGCGCAGTTCCAGGCGCAGAGCCGCTACGGCGAGGAAGTGCTGGCCATCGAGCCGATCCTGCACCAGCAGCACGTCGAGGCGCTGCGCGTGATCTCCCGTGACGCCCAGGGCGAGCAGCATGTGCGCACCACCCGCTCGGTGGTGGTCAGCGCCGGCGGCACGCCGCGCATTCCCGACGCATTCAAGGCCCTCAAGGACGATGGCCGGGTGTTCCACCATTCCCAGTACCTGGCGCGCATGGCCACGCAGCCGTGCGTCGATGGCAAAGCGATGCGCATTGCGGTGATCGGCGGTGGCCAGAGCGCGGCTGAAGCCTTCATCGACCTGAACGACAGCTTCCCTTCGGTGCAAGTCGACATGATTCTGCGGGGTTCGGCGCTGAAGCCGGCCGATGACAGCCCGTTCGTCAACGAAGTGTTCTCGCCGGCCTTCACCGACCTGGTGTTCCAGCAAGTCGGCGCCGAGCGCGAGCGCTTGGTGGCCGAATACCAGAACACCAACTATTCGGTGGTGGACCTGGACCTGATCGAGCGCATCTACGGCATCTTCTATCGCCAGAAAGTTTCCGGCATCGCACGCCAGGCGTTCCGCACCATGACCGTGGTCGAGAAAGCCACCGCCGGCCCGCTGGGCATCGAACTGGCCCTGCGCAACAACGCCACGGGCGAAACCAGCGTGAGCCACTACGACGCGGTGATCCTGGCCACCGGTTACGAGCGTCAGATGCACCGCGAACTGCTGGCGCCACTGGAAACCTACATGGGTGACTTCGACGTGACGCGTGACTACCGCATCGTTACCGACGAGCGCTGCAAGGCGGGCATTTACATTCAGGGCTTCAGCCAGGCCAGCCATGGCCTGAGCGATACCTTGCTGTCGGTCTTGCCGATTCGCGCGGACGAGATTGCGGCGTCGCTGTACGAGCATGACCGCCATCGCGGCAAGGCGCGTTCGGTGCAAGACCTGCTGTTGGCCACCGCCAGCTGACAGGCGACGCTTGTGACATGGAGTGGTGGCTGATACTGTACATAAAACCAGTATCGGTAGCCCTCCATGCAGTTGATCGAAAAACTCAGCATCCTCGCCGACGCCGCCAAGTACGACGCCTCCTGCGCCAGCAGCGGGGCGCCCAAGCGCAGTTCCGAGGGCAAGGCGGGGCTGGGCTCCACCGACGGCATGGGCATCTGCCACAGCTACACACCTGATGGGCGCTGTGTGTCGTTGCTCAAGGTGTTGCTCACCAATTTCTGCCTCTACGACTGCCAATACTGTGTCAACCGCCGCTCCAGCGACGTGCCCCGCGCACGGTTCAGCCCCGAGGAGGTGGTCACCCTGACCCTGGATTTCTACCGGCGCAATTGCGTCAGCGGGCTGTTCCTCAGCTCGGGCATCATCCGTTCGTCCGACTACACCATGGAGCAGTTGGTGCGCGTGGCCAGGCTGCTGCGCGAAGAACATGACTTTCGCGGCTATATCCACCTCAAGACCATTCCCGATGCAGACCCGGCGCTGATCGCCGAGGCCGGGCGTTATGCCGACCGCCTCAGCGTGAACATCGAACTGCCCACCGATGCCAGCCTGCAGACCCTGGCGCCGGAGAAGCAGATCGGTTCGATCAAGCAGGCCATGCGCACCATCTACACCGGCGAACAGACCGTGTTCAACGAGCCGCGCGCGCCGCGTTTCGCCCCCGCCGGGCAGAGCACGCAGATGATCGTCGGCGCCGACGACACCGACGACAGCACCATCCTGCATGGCGCCGAGGCGTTGTATGGCAACTTCAAACTGCGTCGGGTGTATTACTCGGCGTTCAGTCCCATCCCCAACAGCCCGAAAAGCGTGCCCCTGGCGGCGCCACCGCTGATGCGGGAGCACCGCTTGTACCAGGCCGACTTCCTGCTGCGCAGTTATGGCTTCAGCGCCAATGAACTGTTCGAAGGCCCTGGCCACCTGGCGCTGGATATCGACCCCAAACTGGCCTGGGCCCTGGAACACCGCGAGGTCTTTCCCCTGGACCTGAACCGCGCCGAGCCCACGCTGATCGCACGCATTCCCGGGATTGGCCTGCGCACCACCCAGCGGTTAGTGGACCTGCGCCGCGAACGCAAGATCCGCTTCGAAGACCTGGCGCGCATGCGCTGCGTGCTGGCCAAGGCCAAGCCGTTTTTCATCACCAGCGACTATCACCCGCAACAGGCGGACAGCAGCAGCGTGTTGCTGCGCGAACAATTGCGCGACCGTCCGCAACCGCAACAGATGGGGCTGTGGGCATGATCAGCCTGGAATGCGACAACCGGTTCGACACCTGGCGCGAACAGGCGCGCTGGCTGCTCAGCCATCAAATCGACCCCAGCCAGGTGAGCTGGGGCGAGGCTGAAGTGGCGGACCTGTTCGCCACCGATGACCCGCGACCCGAAGGGTTGGGTCCGTTTCAGGCCCGGATTCCCAAGACACTGCTGGCGTTGCTGGAGTCGGCGGCGTGCTACCACGGTGAGCAGCGCTGGAGCCTGCTGTATGAAGTGCTGTGGCGAGTCAGCCACGGTGACCGCACGGCGATGTTGGCGGGGGACAAGCTGGGCAGCGAATTGCAGCGGCGGCTCAAGCAGGTCAGCCGCGAGGCGCACCACCTGCATGCCTTTGTGCGGTTTATCGCGTTGCCGGTAGATGCAGGGCCCGAGCTGCCGGAATACGTGGCCTGGCATGAGCCGGCCCACGACATCCTGCGCAGCGCCAGCGAGCATTTCATCGGGCGCATGGGCCGTCATCGCTGGATGATCGCAACGCCCCTGGACGGGGTGTATTACGACGGCGAGCAATTGATTCACCAGCGTGAATGCCCAGAGGCGTGGCGACAACTGGCGCAGAACGTCGATGACCCTCACAGCGCCATGTGGCTGACCTACTACAGCCACATCTTCAACCCGGCGCGGTTGAACCCCAAGGTGATGGAAGGGCACTTGCCGAGCCGGTTCTGGAAGAACCTGCCGGAGGGCAAGTTGATCCCGGGGCTGATCAGCGAAGCGCGGACGGGGAAGCAGAGGGACGGGCAGGCAAAATTGATCGGCGCCAAGCCTGGCAAACGTATTTCAAGCGGGCCTGTTTGAAGCGGGTGAGCCTGCTCAATGTTCTGAGGTTCAGCCGGCTTTTGTAGTGAGCGGGCTTGTCGAATCGTCGCACCGCCCGCGCCGGGCTGCGAAGCAGCCCTAACAAGGACACCGCGCCGTTTCAGACAAACCTCATCGTTCGGTTTCAGGGCCGCTTCGCGCCCCAGCGCAGGACAAGCCTGCTCACCACAAAAAGCCAGCTCACATATGACAAGCCTGCTCACCACAAAAGGCCTGCTCGCCCATCCGATCAGGCCAACCCCGTGGCGGTGTTCTTGACTATGGCCAGCTCCGGGTGCGCCACCAGCTTGTCGATGTGCAGGTCGGCGTTGTTCAGCCAGGTTTCGGTCAGTACTCGATAGTGTTCCATATCCCGGCAGCGCATGCGCAGGCTGTAGTCGAACGGTCCGCTGATCAGCTGGCAGTCGAACACTTGGGGGCAGGCTTTGATGCAGGCTTCGAACGCCTTCTGTGCCGAGCGCTCGCTCTGGTTGGACAGCGCCACCAGCACCAGTAACGACAGCCCCGGCGAGACCATCTGCACATCGATGATCGCCCCGTACCCGCGAATCACCCCGCGTCGCTCCAGTTTGCGCACGCGCTCCAGGCAGGGCCGGGGCGTGAGGTGCACGAGGGACGAGAGCTTTTCATAAGTGATGCGTCCCTGGTGGCGCAACACTTCGATGATGGCTTCGTCGATGCGGTCCAGCACGGGAGGGGAATGGGGTCCGGGGGCCTTGGTATCCATGGGTTCACTTCAAGCGGTTGGAAAGAAAGGGTGGCAAACCGGGCGCATTTGCCTGACCCATCACATGGTACGGCCTTCCTCCGTCAACGTCTGTATGCGGGTGAGGGCGTGCCGGTTCAGCTTAGGCGCGCTTTTTCTGTGGCACGCCGGGTTGCCGGGCCAGTCGGGCAAACAGGTCCTTGGAGTCGGCGATGTCCGGCACCAGTTCCTGGGTGTTCTTCGGGTGGCCGTTCACGTACTTGAAGGCATACAGGGAGGCATCGGACACCGGCATCAGTTCGATCACGCCGTCCGGGGAGTGGTTGGCCAGGCGGGCGCATTTCTCGAAGTCCTGCCAGCGCAGGTAATCGGCGCGGATGTACTCGGCCATCTCGCGAATGCAGGTCGGCAAGCCTTTTTGCGAGACGAGGTAGCTGAGGTCGTTCACATCGATATAGCGCGTCATGGAAATGCTCCTTCTTATTGGAAGACAGCCAGCGTTTTCCGCTGTAGCCGGAACAGGGCCGCAGGCCGGTTCAATGCCGCTATTGTGGAGGTTCTGGCGGTGGTATCCCGGCTGAAACAGGGCGGCAGCTCAGCCGGGAAAGCTGAAAAAGGCGGTTTGGCAGCCGAATCGGCTGTGCGCGCGGGCAGGCCATAAATTGCTATTGTGCGATCTGCCATTGACCCCTCAGCCAGGAGGAAGCATGTCCACCGCCGTTCGTCTCGCCCAGGCAACCGATACCGAAGGCATCAGCCAGGTCATCCTGGCGGCCCTGCACAGCAGCAATGCGCGGGATTATCCAGCGGACGTCATTGCCCGGGTCGCCGCTAACTTCACGCCGCAAGCCGTGTTGGCGTTGCTCAAGCGCCGCGTGGTGCTGGTGGCGGTGCAGGGCGAGGTGATCGTCGCCACGGCTGCGCTGGAGGGCAATGTGGTGCGCTCGGTGTTCGTCAACCCATCGCTGCAAGGGCAGGGCATTGGCCGGCTGCTGATGCTCGAGATCGAATTGCGCGCGCGGGACGCCGGTGTGACGGTGCTGAGCGTGCCGTCTTCGCTGACCGCCGAGCCGTTCTACACCAAGCTGGGTTTCCACACGGTGCGTGATGTCTACCACGGCAACGAACGCACCCTGGTGATGGAAAAGGCCCTGTCGTCGCGTCACCCCATCGGGTCCTACCGTGACCGCCTGCATCGTAGCCAGGTGATCGCCCTGTGGCAGGACGCCTTCGGCTATGACACCGCACACAATCGGCCGGCCCTGGCGATCGACAGGAAGCTGGCGGTAAACGACGGGCTGTTTTTTGTGGCGACCGATAAAAAAGCCGTGGTCGGTACGGTGCTCGCCGGTTACGACGGCCATCGCGGCTGGCTGTATTCAGTGGCGGTGCACGCCGATTATCGGCGCCAGGGGCTGGGCGCTTCGCTGGTGCGCCATGCGGAGCAGGCGTTGACGGCGCTGGGCTGCATGAAGATCAACCTGCAGGTCACCGGCGGCAATGATGGGGTGGTGGGGTTTTACGAGGCGTTGGGGTATGGGGTGGAGCCGAGGATCAGCATGGGCAAGAAGATTGTGGAAAACATTCCCACCCAACCTTGAGAACAACGAAAACCAATGTGGGAGCAGGCAGGCCAGCTCCCACAAGGGTTGTGGTGTCGCTTGGGAGGCTTAGACCTTGACGATCCAGCCTTCCGGCGCTTCGACGTCGCCGGTCTGCACACCGGTCAGCTCCTTGTAGAGCTTCTGGGTGATCGGGCCGACTTCGGTTTCGCTGTGGAACACGTGCAGCTTGCCGTTGTACTGGATCCCGCCGATCGGCGAGATCACGGCGGCGGTACCGCAGGCACCGGCTTCCTTGAACTGGTCCAGTTTGTCGATGAACACTTCGCCCTCGACCACTTTCAGGCCCAGGCGGGTCTGGGCCAGTTCGATCAGCGACAGGCGGGTGATGCCTGGCAGCACCGAAGGCGACTTCGGCGTGATGAACTGGTCGTCGTGGGTGATCCCGAAGAAGTTGGCCGAACCGACTTCTTCGATTTTCGAGTGGGTCATCGGGTCCAGGTAGATCGCATCGGCGAAACCGGATTTCTTCGCTTCGGAACCCGGCATCAGGCTCGCGGCGTAGTTGCCACCGACCTTGGCGGCGCCGGTGCCTTGTGGCGCGGCGCGGTCGAAGGTGGAAATCTGGAAATTGTGCGGCACCAGGCCGCCCTTGAAGTAGGCGCCGACCGGGATCGCGAACACCGAGAAGATGAACTCCGGCGCGGTACGCACGCCGATGTTGTCACCGGTGCCGATCACGAACGGGCGCAGGTACAGCGCGCCGCCGCTGCCGTACGGCGGGATGAACCGCTCGTTGGCCTTGACCACTTGTCTGCAGGCGTCGATGAACACATCGGTGGGCACATGGGGCATCAGCAGGCGGGCGCAGCTGCGTTGCATGCGCGCGGCGTTCTGGTCCGGGCGGAACAGGTTGATCGAACCGTCCTTGCAGCGGTAGGCCTTGAGACCTTCGAAGCACTGCTGGCCATAGTGCAGGGCGGTGGAGCCCTCGCTGATGTGCAGCACGTTGTCGTCGGTCAGGGTGCCTGCTTGCCACTCGCCGTTCTTAAAGGTCTGGATAAACCGTTTGTCGGTCTTGATGTAGTCAAAACCCAGCTTGTCCCAATTGATGCTTTCGTTACCCATGACACCCTCTATCTCTGTTCAACCGCCTGGTCTAAGGCAGGCTTGTCGGTTTTTTTCTGGATGGGCGCAACAATACTTCATTCTCGGCCGGTGTGGGAGCGGGTGGGCGGACCATTCAGCCTCTCTGTTGGTTGATCCACCGCTATCGCAGGCAAGCCAGCTCCCACATTTGGAATGCAATCCCCTGTGGGAGCTGGCTTGCCTGCGATGGCCCCGCTGCGGTTTTACAGGTGCAGCGCGTGGCCCAATGCTTTCAACGCGGCCTCCAACACCGCCTCACCCAGGGTCGGGTGGGCGTGGATGGTGCCGGCCACGTCTTCCAGGCGCGAGCCCATTTCCAGGCTCAGCCCAAATGCCGTGGACAGCTCGGACACGCCGACCCCCACCGCCTGCCAGCCGACGATCAGGTGGTTGTCCCGCCGCGCGACCACGCGCACGAAGCCGCTTTTCGATTCCAGGGTCATCGCCCGGCCATTGGCCATGAACGGGAAACTCGCCACGATGCAGTCCAGGCCCGCCGCCCGGGCTTCGTCCGGGGTCTTGCCGACCACCACCAGTTCCGGGTCGGTGAAGCACACCGCCGGGATCGCGGCGGGGTTGAACTCGCGGGACAGACCGCTGATCAGTTCGGCGACCATTTCGCCCTGGGCCATGGCCCGGTGCGCCAGCATCGGCTCGCCGCTCAGGTCGCCGATGGCGTACACGTTGCGCATGCTGGTCTGGCAACGGCTGTCGATCCGGATCGCCGAACCGTTCATCTCCAGGTTCAGCGCTTCGAGGTTCCAGCCCTGGGTGTTGGGTTTGCGACCCACGGCCACCAGCACCTGGTCGGTGGCCAGCGACAGGGTGTCGCCGTTCGGGTCACGCACTTGCAACTGGCCATCGGCAAACCCGGTGACGCTGTGCTTGAGGTACAGCTTGACTCCCAGTTGCTTGAGGGAGTCGGCCACTGGCGCAGTCAGTTCGCCATCGTAGGCCGGCAGGATGCGCTCCTGCGCCTCGACCACACTCACTTCGGCGCCCAGCTTGCGGTAGGCAATGCCCAGTTCCAGGCCGATGTAGCCGCCACCCACCACGATCAGGCGCTTGGGCACGCTTTTCGGTGCCAGGGCTTCGGTGGAGGAAATGATCGGTCCGCCAATCGGCAGCATTGGCAGGTTGACGCTGGTGGAACCGGTGGCCAACAGCAGGTGCTCGCAGTGGATGCGCTGGTCGCCGACGTCGACGGTCTTGCCGTCCACCACCTTGGCCCAGCCGTGGATCACCTGCACCTTGTGCTTTTTCAGCAACGCCGCAACGCCGCTGGTCAGGCGGTCAACGATGCCGTCTTTCCATTCCACGCTCTTGCCGATGTCCAGGCTCGGCGGCGCCACGTTGATGCCCAGTTTCGAACCCTGGCTGTGATGCAGGGTTTGCTGGAACTGCTCGGCCACATGAATCAGTGCCTTGGACGGAATGCAGCCGATGTTCAAGCAGGTACCGCCCAGCGCCCGGCCCTCCACCAGAATCGTCGGGATGCCCAGCTGGCCGGCGCGAATGGCTGCCACATAGCCGCCAGGACCGCCGCCGATGATCAGCAGCGTAGTGTTCAATGTCTCAGACATGCCTTACTCCAGAAACAGGCTGGCGGGTTGTTCGAGCAGGCCGCGAATGGCCTGGATGAATTGCGCCGCATCCATGCCGTCGACCACCCGGTGATCGAACGAGCTGGAGAGGTTCATCATCTTGCGCACCACGATCTGGCCCTTGATCACCATGGGCCGCTCGACAATGCGGTTGACGCCGACGATGGCCACTTCTGGCAGGTTCAGCACCGGCGTGCTGACGATACCGCCCAAGGCACCCAGGCTGGTCAGGGTAATGGTGGAGCCCGAGAGCTCGTCGCGGCTGGCCTTGCCCTTGCGCGCAGCGTTGGCCAGGCGGGTGATTTCTTCGGCGTTGCCCCACAGACTGCGGGCTTCGGCGTGGCGCACCACTGGCACCATCAGGCCCACATCGCTCTGGGTCGCGACCCCCACGTGCACCGCGCCGAGGCGGGTGATGACCTGGGCTTCGTCGTCATAACGCGCGTTGATCTGGGGAAACTCGCGCAAGGCCACGACCATCGCCCGCATGATGAACGGCAGCAGGGTCAGCTTGCCGCGTGTCGCACCGTGCTTCTCGTTGAGGTGCACGCGCAGTTCGTCGAGGGCGGTGACGTCGATTTCTTCTACATAGCTGAAGTGCGCGGCACGCTGGGTGGCGTCCTGCATGCGCTGGGCGATCTTGCGGCGCATGCCGATCACCGGGATCTGTTCTTCGCTGTTGCGCTCGGCGTAGGGGTTGGCCGCCGAGCTGGTTTTTGCCGGGCCCTGGAGCAGGTAAGTCTCCAGGTCTTCATGCAGAATCCGGCCCGCCGGGCCCGTGCCCTGGACCAGGCGCAACTGAATGCCGGCGTCCAGTGCGTGCTTGCGCACGGCAGGGGAAGCCAAGGGGCGTTCGTCAGCCGCGCGGGCCACGGGGGCCTTGGCTTCGACAACCGGAGCCGGTTTGCCTTCGACCTTCGCCGGCGCGGGTTTGGCTTCAACCACCGGTGTCGCCTTCACCGCTTCCTTCACGGCGGGGGCTTCCTTGGCGTTGCCGGCGCCTTCCACTTCGATGCTGATCAGAATGCTGCCCACGGCCATGACTTCGCCCGGCTCGCCGCCGAGGGAAATGACTTTGCCGTGCACCGGCGAGGGAATATCCACCATCGCCTTGTCGGTCATCACATCCGCCAGCACCTGGTCTTCCACCACCAGGTCACCGACCTTCACATGCCACACCGACAGCTCAACTTCCGCGATGCCTTCGCCGATGTCCGGCATCTTGATAACGTGCGTGCCCATTCAGACCTCCATGACCCGTTTCAACGCCGCACCCACTCGGGACGGCCCTGGGAAATACGCCCACTCTTGCGCGTGCGGGTAGGGGGTGTCCCAGCCGGTCACGCGCTCGATCGGCGCTTCCAGGTGGTGGAAGCAGTGTTCCTGCACCAGCGATACCAGCTCGGCACCAAAACCGCAGGTTCGGGTGGCTTCATGCACGACCACGCAACGGCCGGTCTTTTTCACCGACTTGACGATGGTGTCCAGGTCCAGCGGCCACAGGCTGCGCAGGTCGATGACTTCGGCGTCGATGCCGGTTTCTTCGGCCGCCACTTGCGACACATACACGGTGGTGCCGTAGGTCAGCACGGTCACGGCTGAACCCGGACGCACGATGGCGGCCACGTCCAGGGGCACGGTGTAGTAACCGTCCGGCACTTGCGCCTGCGGGTGTTTCGACCACGGCGTCACCGGGCGGTCGTGATGGCCGTCGAACGGGCCGTTGTACAGGCGCTTGGGCTCCAGGAAGATCACCGGGTCATCGTTTTCGATGGACGCGATCAGCAGGCCCTTGGCGTCGTAGGGATTGGACGGCAT
The DNA here is from genome assembly GCF_054071795.1 of Pseudomonas sp. SDO5271_S396. Taxonomy (NCBI): domain Bacteria; kingdom Pseudomonadati; phylum Pseudomonadota; class Gammaproteobacteria; order Pseudomonadales; family Pseudomonadaceae; genus Pseudomonas; species Pseudomonas sp. SDO5271_S396. The sequence goes on along the minus strand of NZ_JBSVWB010000040.1, from coordinate 37,821 downwards.
CACCGTGCGCAGGCCGCAGACCTGGGTGAACACCGCTTCGATGCTCTGGCTGTGGGTCTGGCCGCCGTAGATACCGCCGCCGCAGGGCATGCGCATGGTCAATGGCGCGGTGAACTGGCCGGCGGAGCGATACCGCAGGCGTGCGGCTTCGGAGATGATCTGGTCGGTGGCGGGGTAGACGTAGTCGGCGAACTGGATTTCGGCCACCGGGCGCAGGCCATAGGCGCCCATGCCCACGGCCACGCCGATGATGCCGCTTTCGGAAATCGGAGCGTCGAAGACCCGCGAGCTGCCGTACTTGCCCTGCAGGCCCTCGGTGCAGCGGAACACGCCGCCGAAGTAACCCACGTCCTGGCCGAACACCACCACATTGTCGTCACGGTCGAGCATCACATCCATGGCCGAGCGCAGCGCCTGGATCATGGTCATGGTGGTCGTGGTCATGGCGGTTTCCAATTCGATACTGTTGTTGTGATCGTTCATGGTCAGATCCCCAACTCCTGACGCTGGCGCTTCAAGTGCTCCGGCATCTCTTTGTAAACGTCTTCGAACATGGTCGCGGCGCTTGGAATCTGGCCGCCGGCGAGGGTGCCGAACTGTTCGGCCTGTTTCTGCGCGGCAATCACTTCGGCTTCCAGCTCGGCACTGACCGCCGCATGTTCCTCTTCGGACCACCGGCCAATTCTGATCAGGTGCTGCTTGAGGCGGGCAATCGGGTCGCCCAGCGGGAAGTGGCTCCAGTCGTCGGCGGGACGGTATTTGGATGGATCGTCCGAGGTGGAATGCGGGCCGGCGCGGTAGGTGACCCATTCGATCAGGGTCGGGCCCAGGTTGCGGCGCGCACGCTCGGCGGCCCAGGCGGAGGCGGCGTACACCGCGATGAAGTCGTTGCCGTCCACGCGCAGGGAGGCGATACCGCACCCTACGCCGCGTCCGGCGAAAGTGGTGGCTTCGCCGCCGGCAATGGCCTGGAAGGTGGAGATGGCCCACTGGTTGTTGACCACGTTGAGGATCACCGGCGCGCGGTACACGTGGGCGAAGGTGAGGGCGGTGTGAAAGTCGGATTCAGCAGTGGCGCCGTCGCCGATCCAGGCCGAGGCGATCTTGGTGTCGCCCTTGATCGCCGAAGCCATGCCCCAGCCCACACCTTGTACGAATTGGGTGGCGAGGTTGCCGGAAATCGTGAAGAAGCCGGCGTCCTTGACCGAGTACATGATCGGCAACTGGCGCCCCTTGAGCGGATCGCGCTCGTTGGACAGCAGTTGGCAGATCAGGTCGACCAGCGGTACGTCGCGGGCCATCAGGATGCTTTGCTGGCGGTAGGTGGGGAAGCACATGTCGTCGATGTTCAGGGCCAGGGCCTGGGCACTGCCGATGGCTTCTTCGCCGAGGCTCTGCATGTAGAACGACATTTTTTTCTGGCGTTGGGCGACCACCATGCGGTTGTCGAAGATGCGCGTCTTGAGCATCGCGCGCATGCCTGTGCGCATGACCTCGACCGGAACACCTTCGGCCCACGGCCCCAGGGCCTGGCCCTGGTCGTCGAGCACGCGGATCAGGCCACGGGCCAGGTCGGCGGTGTCGGCGGGTTCTACGTCGATGGCGGGTTTGCGCACGCTACCGGCGTCGGTGAGGCGCAGGTAGGTAAAGTCGGTCTTGCAACCTGGTCGTCCCGAGGGTTCAGGGACGTGCAGGCGCAGCGGTTCGTACTGCTGAGTCATGGCTTTCTACGCTCTATCTTGTGAATTTCTTGTAGTGGGCGCGCTAGCTGACAGTCAGTCCCCGGGTAGGGGAAATCTTGTCCTACAACAATCATAGGCGGGGCGTAGAAGAATATTTATCTGTGTTTCGTTGCGCTTGCGCTCATTTGCGGATAAAAAAACTGCATAAACATAATAAACAGGTGATTTTGTCTCATGCGCAAACTGGACCGTACCGATATCGGCATTCTCAATGCCTTGCAGGAGAATGCCCGCATCACCAACGCCGACCTGGCGCGTTCGGTGAACCTGTCGCCCACGCCGTGTTTCAACCGGGTCAAAGCCATGGAAGAACTGGGCCTGATCCGCGACCAGGTCACGCTGCTGGATGCCGATTTGCTGGGGCTGCATGTCAACGTGTTCATCCACGTCAGCCTGGAAAAACAGAACGAGCTGGCATTGCAGCAGTTCGAAGGCGCGATTGCCGACCGGCCGGAAGTGATGGAGTGCTACCTGATGGCCGGCGACCCGGACTACCTGATCCGGGTGCTGGTGCCGACGATCCAGTCGCTGGAGCGCTTCATGATGGATTTTCTGACCAAGGTGCCGGGGGTGGCGAACATTCGGTCGAGCTTTGCCTTGAAACAGGTGCGCTACAAGACCGCGCTGCCGTTGCCGGCCAATGGCATCAGCCTGGGTAGCTGACCTGACACACCTCCAACTGTGAAATGCTCGCCCCAGTGGGAGCTGGCTTGCCTGCGATAGCGCACTGCCAGCCAACCGGTCATTGCCTGATGTACCGCCATCGCAGGCAAGCCAGCTCCCACAGGGTTCAACATTTCAAAGTTGGTTGAGGGGGATCTTGAGGTAGACAACGCCGTTGTCTTCCGCCGGCGGCATATTCCCCGCCCGCACATTCACCTGGATCGCCGGCAGCAACAGCGTCGGCATGCCCAATCCGGCATCCCGCCGGGTGCGCATTTCGACAAACGCGGCTTCATCCACGCCGTCATGCACATGGATATTTCCCGCGCGCTGTTCGCCCACGGTCGTCAGGCATTTCGCCGCGCGGCCTTCGGGCGGGTAGTCATGGCAAACGTACAGTTCGGTTTCCGGCGCAAAGGCCAGCAACTTGCGCATCGACGCGTACAACTGTCGCGCATCGCCTCCCGGGAAGTCGCAACGGGCGGTGCCGACGTCGGGCATGAACAAGGTGTCACCCACCAGGATCAGCCTGTCATCGATCAAATAGGCCATGTCCGCCGGTGTATGCCCCGGCACATGCAACGCCTGGGCCTTGAGGTTGCCGATATGAAACACCTCGTCCGGCGCAAACAAATGATCGAACTGCGAGCCATCTACCCGAAACTCCGGTTCCAGGTTGAACAGGTGCTTGAACACGTCCTGCACCTTGCTGATGGACTGCCCGATGGCGATCTTGCCGCCCAGGGTGCGGCGCAGGTAAGGCGCGGCGGACAAGTGGTCGGCGTGGGCGTGGGTTTCCAGCAGCCACTGCACCTGCAAGCCATGTTCGCGCACAAACCCGATGACCGTGTCGGCCTGGCGGGTGTCGGTGCGCCCGGAGGCGGGGTCGTAGTTGAGCACCGAGTCGACGATGGCGCAGGGACCGCCGTCCGCCTCATAGACGACGTAGGTGTAAGTCGACGACGCCTCGTCCAGAAAGGCTTGAATCAACGCGGGCATGGCGGCTGTCCTTGATCCTGAAAAAAGGGGGTTACAATCAGTTTATATTTACACATAATGTTTTGAGCTTAAGTGACACAAAGGACCCGAGGCAAATGGAATCTACTCTGAGTGAAGGCGAAGTCGCGCAGTTGCGGGCGTCGGCGTCCAAAGCCTGTTCCTTGCTCAAGGCCCTGGCCAATGAGGACCGCTTGCTGATCCTCTGCCAGCTGACCCAGGGCGAGCGCAACGTCGGCGAGCTGGAAACCATGACCGGCGTACGCCAGCCCACGCTGTCACAACAGTTGGGCATCCTGCGCGATGAAGGGTTGGTCGCCACCCGTCGGGAAGGCAAATACATTTTCTACGGGCTGGCCAGCCACGAAGTGATTCAAGTGATGAAGACCCTGTCCGGGCTGTACTGCGGCGCGGTCATGAAAAGCTGGGCGTGACGCCATCCGGCAACGCCCCTTGTGTGCACAACAAAAAGGCGATCGACCATGAATGACCAACACTGGGGACCGACCATCAGTGGCGATATCGTAGTCATCGGCGGCGGCTCGGCGGGCATCGGCCTGCTGGCCAGCCTGCTCAAGCGCGACCCCTCTCTCAACATCACCCTGATCGAACCCAACGACTACCACTGCTACCAGCCGGCCTGGACCCTGGTGGGCGGCGGCGCCTACGCCGTGGAAAAGACCCGGCGCCCCCTGGCCGATGTATTGCCCAATGGCGTGGCCTGGGTGCAGGCCGCGGTCACCGAATTGTTGCCCGACGAGCAGACCCTGGTGCTCGACAGCGGTCAGCGCGTGACCTGGAAAAACTTGATCGTCTGCCCCGGTCTGCGCCTGGCCTGGGAAAAAGTCGAGGGCCTGCAAGATACCCTCGGCCAGCACGGCGTCACGTCCAACTACAGCTACCAGCACGCCGCGTACACCTGGCAGTTGGTGCAGCAGCTCAAGGGCGGCAAGGCGATCTTCACCCAGCCGGCCATGCCGATCAAATGCGCGGGCGCGCCGCAGAAGGCCATGTACCTGTCCTGCGACCACTGGCTCAAACAGGGGACGCTGAACACTATCGACGTCGAATTCAACCTGGCCGGTGCTGCGCTGTTCGGCGTCGCGACCTTTGTGCCGCCGCTGATGAAATACGTCGAGAAATACAACGCGCGCCTGGCGTTCAACTCCAACCTGATCAAGGTCGACGGCCCGGCGCGCAAAGCCTGGTTCGAGGTGAAGGACGCCGAGGGCACCGTCACTGTCGAGGAAAAATCCTTCGACCTGCTGCACGTGGTCCCGCCGCAGGTCTCCCCGGATTTCATCCGCCAGAGCCCGTTGGCCGACGCCGCAGGCTGGTGCGAAGTGAACCCCCACAGCCTGCAACACCTGCGTTACCCGCACATCTTCGGCCTGGGCGATGTGTGCGGCACCACCAACGCCAAGACCGCCGCAGCGGTGCGCAAGCAGATCGTGGTGGTTGCGGAAAACCTGCTGGCCCTGCGCAAACAGGCGCCACTGCCGCTCAAGTACGACGGATATGGCTCCTGCCCGCTGACGGTGGAGAAGGGCAAGGTGGTGCTGGCCGAGTTCGGGTATGGCGGCAAGCTGCTGCCGACCTTTCCCCTCGACCCGACCCAGGCGCGGCGTTCGATGTGGTTCCTCAAGGCCACGTTGCTGCCGTGGTTCTACTGGAACGGCATGCTCAAGGGCCGCGAGTGGTTGACCCGCCTGAGCAAGGTGGACTGAATGCTGCTGGCGAGTGTGTTGGGCGTGTTGATGGGGCTGGTCATGGGCCTGACGGGCGCCGGCGGCGGCATCCTCAGTGTGCCGGCGCTGGTACTCGGGCTCGGCCTGAGCATGACCCAGGCCGCGCCGGTGTCGCTGCTGGCCGTGGGCGCGGCGGCGGCGGTGGGGGCGGTGGATGGCTTGCGCCACGGCCTGGTGCGTTATCGAGCCGCGTTGCTGATCGCCTTGCTGGGCGGGCTGTTCTCGCCATTGGGGGTGTATGTCGCCCACCAATTGCCCGAAGCCTTGCTGATGGGGCTGTTCAGCGCGCTGATGGTGCTGGTGGCCTGGCGCATGCTGCAACGGGAAAAGAACGAAGCCGGGCCCAGTGACCATGGCGCCGCTTCGTGGGGCCAGAAGAACTGCATGCTCAACCAGCAGACTGGGCGCCTGGCCTGGACCGCCAAGTGCAGCGCCACCCTGGCCGCGTTGGGCGCGGTGACCGGCGCGGTGTCGGGACTGCTCGGGGTGGGCGGCGGTTTTCTGATCGTGCCGGCGTTCAAGCAACTCACCGATGTGCAGATGCGCGGCATCGTCGCCACCTCGTTGATGGTGATCAGCCTGATTTCATTGATTGGCGTGGCCGGCGCGTTTCATGCGGGTGTCAGCATCGAACCGGTAGGCTGGATGTTCATCGGTGCCAGCATCGTCGGCATGCTGATCGGTCGGCGCCTGTGCGCGAGGGTCAAGGCGCGGACGCTGCAAGTAGGGTTTGCCAGCCTGTGTGTGGTGGTGGCTGCCGGGATGCTGATCAAGGCGGCGCTCTAATCGATGCTTGCGCATGATGGCAAGATGAACTCTGCTCAGGTTTACTGTCTCTGAGTATCGGTTTACCTGAGTCATTGAATGGACAAATACACCCCCCACACCTGGCAGCCCCACGAGCGCCCGAGCCTGCCCGGTTCGCCGTCGACGCCGCTGCACCCTACGCACAAGCGCTGGCTGTTCGCGCTGGTGGGCGTGCTGGTGGCGATCACCGGGGGCTTGGGTAACGCGCTGGTCATCGCCAACCTGCAATACCTGCAAGGCGCGCTGGGGGCGACCACCGCCGAAATGGCCTGGCTGCCTGCTGCCTATGTGATGACCAACGTGTGCATGAACCTGCTGCTGGTGAAGTTTCGCCAGCAGTTCGGCTTGCGGGCGTTTACCGAGGTGTTTCTGGTGCTGTATGCGCTGGTGACCTTCGGCCACCTGTTCGTCAACGACCTCAATTCGGCCATTGCGGTGCGGGCCGCCCACGGCATGGTCGGCGCGGCGCTGAGTTCGCTGGGCTTGTACTACATGATCCAGGCATTCCCGGCCAAGTGGCGCTTGAAGGCACTGGTACTGGGGCTGGGCACCGCGCAGTTGGCGTTACCCCTGGCACGGCTGTTTTCCGAAGATTTGCTGCAAATCGCCGAGTGGCGCGGTTTGTACCTGTTCGAGCTGGGCATGGCGCTAATCTGCCTGGGTTGCGTGTTCCTGCTCAAGTTGCCGCCCGGAGACCGTTTCAAGACCTTCGAAAAGCTCGACTTCCTGACCTTCGCCTTGCTCGCCAGCGGCGTGGCCTTGCTGTGCGCGGTGCTGTCGCTGGGGCGCATCGACTGGTGGCTGGAGGCCCCGTGGATCGGCATCGCCTCGGCGTGTTCGCTGGTGCTGATCATGGCCGGGCTGGCCATCGAGCATAACCGCGCCAACCCGATGCTGATGACCCGCTGGCTGGGCAGCGGGGTGATGATTCGCCTGGCGCTGGCGGTGATCCTGATCCGCATGGTGCTGTCCGAGCAGTCCACCGGCGCGGTGGGTTTCATGCAGATGTTGAACATGAGCTACCAGCAGATGCATACCCTTTATCTGGTGATGCTGGCCGGCGCGGTTGCCGGGCTGGCGGTCAGCGCACTGACGATCAACCCGGCGCACCTGCTGATGCCGCTGATCATCTCCCTGGCGCTGATGGCGGTGGGTTCGGTGATGGACAGTTTTTCCAGCAACCTGACGCGCCCGCAGAACCTGTATATCAGCCAGTTCCTGCTGGGCTTCGGCGGTACGTTCTTCCTGGGGCCGACCATGGTGCTGGGCACCAAAAACGTGTTGACCAACCCGCGCAACCTGGTGAGTTTCTCGGTGATGTTCGGGATCTGCCAGAACCTCGGTGGCCTGATCGGCGCGGCGTTGCTGGGTACCTTCCAGGTGGTGCGAGAGAAATACCACTCGAGCATGATCGTCGAACACCTGACCCTGCTCGACCCGCGTGTGGCCGCGCGGGTGTCCGGTGGCGGCTCGGCCTATGGCGGCGTGGTCGCCGACCCCGAGCTGCGCAACCTCATGGGCATGCGCAGCCTGGCCACGGCGGCGACCCGCGAAGCGAATGTCATGGCTTACAACGATGTCTTCATGCTGATCGCGATCATCGCGATACTGACCATGATCTGGATCTTTATCCGCAGCCTGTGGCTGATGAGCACCACCCGAGCAGCCCCTCCCGTTCAACCCAGCGGCGCACCCTCATGACCGAACCCTCGACCACCACGACCACCGCCATCGCCTCCACGCCGGAAGGCAGCACGCCACCCGGTGCCGTACCCACTGAGTTGCGCCCGCTGCGGGTGCGCATTCTTTCGTCCCTGGGCTTTGCCGCGATTGCCATCGTGGGTGTGCTGATCGTGCTGTACGCCTGGCAATTGCCGCCGTTCAGCAGTGCGGTGGAAACCACCGAGAATGCCCTGGTGCGCGGCCAGGTGACGATCATCGGCCCGCAACTGAGCGGCTATGTGTTCGAGGTGCCGGTGCAGGACTTCCAGTATGTGAAGGCCGGCGATCTGCTGGTGCGCCTGGATGACCGTATCTACAGGCAGCGCCTGGATCAGGCCCTGGCGCAACTGGCGGTGCAGAAAGCGGCGCTGGCCAACGTGGTGCAGCAGCGCAACAGCGCCGAAGCGACCATCAAGCTGCGTCAGGCGGCCTTGGCGGACAGCGAGGCGCAGTCGCGTAAAAGCACCGCCGACCTGCGTCGCAATGAAGAGCTGATCCGCGACGGCTCGGTGTCCAGGCGCGAGTTGGACGTGACCCGTGCGGCCAACGCGCAGACCATCGCCGGCGTTGCGCAAGCCCAGGCGAACCTGGAAATTGCGCGCCAGGACCTGCAAACGGTGATCGTCAATCGCGGTTCATTGGAAGCGGCGGTGGCCAGCGCCGATGCCGCGGTGGAGTTGGCGCGCATCGACCTGTCCAACACCCGCATCACCGCACCGCGTGACGGCCAGTTGGGGCAGATCGGTGTGCGGCTGGGGGCCTACGTCAATTCCGGCGCCCAACTGATGGCGCTGGTGCCGCCGCAGTTGTGGGTGATCGCCAACATGAAAGAAACCCAGATGGACAACGTGCAGGTCGGCCAGCCGGTGACCTTCACCGTGGATGCGCTGAACCACCGCAAGTTTCGCGGTACGGTGCAGCACATTTCCCCGGCCACCGGTTCCGAGTTCAGCCTGTTGCAGGCGGACAACGCCACCGGCAATTTCGTGAAGATCGCCCAGCGGGTGCCGGTGCGGATTACCGTCGACCCTGACCAGGCCGAAAGCGAGCGGTTGCGGCCTGGGTTGTCGGTGGTGGTGAGTATCGACACGGCAGGGCGGCTGAAAAACAGCCCACCCTGACACGCTGGGCGGTTTGTGCCGATCGTTCCCACGCTCTGCGTGGGAATGCCGCCCTGGACGCTCCGCGTCTGCTTTTGAAGTCGTGACGCGGAGCGTCACAGGATGTGTTCCCACGCAGAGCGTGGGAACAATCAAAAAATGTGTTACTGACCCTCCGCATTCGCGGGCAAGCCCGCTCCCACAATTGGAGTGTGTTTCAACGTGAATCCGAGGTGGGTTGACTGGCCCTGTTCCAGCAGTTTCAAGCCTGGCCTGCCCGGCAGGTGATGGGCATTCACCGGATGACTCACCGGCTCGACACAAAAGAACCCCAACCCCGGCGGGCAGTACAGCAAAAAATACTCGCTGCCACTGGCCCGGCACTCCAGCGTATATCCCAACTCCGGCTGTTCGATCACACAGTGTCCGTCCCACTGGCAAAAGCCGTTGTCTACCAGGCCTTCCGGCAAGGCCTTGAGCTGTTGGAAATCCCATTGCGCCGGAATCGGCGCCAGCCCCGTCGGCAGCTTGGACGCATCGCTCAGCCACACATGGGTCGCCTTGGCCTGCAAACGTGTGCCAGCTGCGCGAGGGAAATAGGGATGTAAACCCAAGCCATGCCAGGCGGCTTCTTCCGCCAGGTGAGTCACCTGCAAGGTCATGCTCAACTCGCCGTGATCCAGGCGGAACCGCTGCTCGGCGCGATAGGCGAACGGGGTGTCGCAGACCACTTCAAGCACCGCTTCATTCGCCGACTGGCTGACAACCTGCCACGCCTGTTGCCAGGCCGAGCCGTGGATGGGCAGTGGATCGGTGAGGCTGTTGGGCGCCAGCGCCAGCCAACCGCCGGGGTTGTCGAAGCCACCTTCGGCGATGCGGTTGGACCAGGGCGCCAGCGGGTAGCAGCCCAATTTTCCGGGCAACTGGGCGTGTTCATCGTTGTGGCGCAACAACGGTTGGCCGGTGGCGGTGACGTGCCAGTTGACGATGCTGCCGCCGATGGCGGGGGCCAGGGTGAGGTGAGTGAGCTGATCGCGTAGTTCAATAAGGGTTGCAGGCATGGTTTTGCGCCCTGTGAAAATAGAACAAACACTGGGGATCAAAAGGTGGGGCTTGCTCCCACCTTTTGATCTTCATTGTCGGATGGATCGGGTTTTACAGGACCACCCCCGGCAGCCACAACGACAGTGCCGGAATATAGGTCACGGCCATGAGCACCAGGAACAATACGCCATAGAACGGCAACAGGGCCTTCACGGTTCGCTCGATGGTGGTCTTGCCCACCGCCGCGCCGACGAACAGCACCGCGCCCACCGGCGGAGTGATCAGGCCGATGCCGAGGTTGACCAGCATGATCATGCCGAAATGCACCGGGTCGACGCCGATGCCGAGGATCACCGGCAGCAGAATCGGCGTGAGGATCAGGATCAGCGGCGCCATGTCCATCACTGTGCCGAGCAACAGCAGCATCATGTTGATGCACATCAGGATCACGTAGCGGTTGTCCGACAGGGTCAGGAACATCGTGGTGATCTTCGCCGGGATCTGCATCAGGGTCATGATGTAGCCGAAGCTGGCGGCGAAGGCGATCAGGATCATCACGATGGAAATGGTGCGCACCGTGCGGTGCATCAGCTTGGGCAGCTCGCTCCATTTGTAGTCGCGGTAGATGAACATGGTCACGAAGAACGCCCACAGCACGGCGATGGCGGCGGACTCGGTGGCGGTGAAGATGCCGGAAAGGATGCCGCCGAGGATGATCACCATGGCCATCAGGCCCCAGAGCGCATCGGCGCAGATCTTCAGCGCTTGCTTGAGTGGAATGACCTCGCCCTTGGGGTAGTCGCGCTTCTTGGCGAAGATCAGGCACAGCACCATCAGGCACGCGCTCATCAGCAGGCCCGGCACCACGCCGGCCATGAACAGTGAGGCGATGGATACGGTGCCGCCGGCGGCCAGCGAGTAGAGCACCGAGTTATGGCTGGGAGGGGTCAGCAGCGCCTGGACCGAACCGCTGATGGTCACGGCGGTGGCGAATTCGCGCGGGTAGCCACGGCGTTCCATTTCCGGAATCAGCACCGAGCCCACCGAGGCGGTGTCCGCCACCGACGAGCCCGAAATCGCGCCGAAAAACGTCGAGGCCATGATGTTCACCAGCGACAGACCGCCGCGCACGAAACCCACCAGCACCCCGGCGAACGCCACCAGCCGGCGCGACATGCCGCCTTCGGCCATGATCGCCCCGGCCAGCACGAAGAACGGGATCGCCATCAGCGAAAACTTGTTCACCCCGCCGGCCACCTGAATCATCAGGGCCTGGAACGGGATGTCGATCCACCACGCGCCGATCAGCGCCGACAGCCCGAGGGCGTAGGCCACCGGCATGCCGATCAGGATCAGGGCGATAAAACTGCCCAGCAGAATCAATGCGTCCATATCAGGCAGCCCCTTCGCTTTCTTCAACCAGGTCGAAGCGCACCACGCGCCGCTGGCTCTGGTCGCCCAGCAGGAGTTTTTCCAGCACGAATATCAGGGTCAGCAGCCCGCCAATCGGGATCGGCATATAGGTGATGCCCACGCGCAGGGAGGGGATGGCGCTCATGAACTGGTTCCAGGTGGACAGGCACAACTTGCTGCCCCACACCGTCATGAACAGGCAGATGGTCGCCATCAACAGTTGGGAAACGATGCCGACGATGCGCCGCTGCGCGGGCGGCAGGCGGTCGGTAATCATGGCCACCGACATGTGTGCGCCGGCGCGGTAGCTGGCGGCGGCGCCGATAAAGGTGAACACCAGCATCAGCAGGATGGCGGTGGGTTCCGGCCAACTGGAGCCGGTGCCGAGGATGTAGCGGGCGAAGATGCCCCAGGGAATGATCAGGGCCACCCCCAGGACCGACAGACCGGCGACCCAGATGCAGGTCATGTACAGGCGATCATTAAAGCGCAGCAATAGATTCTTCATGGCGTTCACCGTAACCGGGCGCGTCGGTGCCGACCGCGCCGGGCCTAGCTAAAGAGGAGGGTGATTACTCGACCGCGTCGATGCGCTGGATGATGTCGGCGAAGGCCGCACCGTATTTCGCGCGCACGGGCGCCGTGGCGTCATAGAAGGGCTTTTTGTCGACGGTGATGAACTCGACGCCGGCAGCCTTGAGCTTGGTTTCGCTGCTCGCGGACTTGGCGTCCCACAGCACGCGTTCGTCGGCCTGGGCGGCCTTGGCGGCGTTTTTCACCATGACTTGCTGCGCGGGGGTGAGCTTGTTCCAGGTGATTTTCGACATCACGATGGGCTCGGGCAGGATCAGGTGCTCGGTGAGGGTGTAGAACTTGGCGTTCTGGAAATGGTTGTGTTCGAGCAGAGTCGGCGGGTTGTTTTCCGCGCCGTCGATCACGCCGGTCTGCAAGGCGCTGAAGATCTCGCCGGTGTCCATGGCAATGCCGTTGGCGCCCATTTCATTGAAGGCTTCGATGAACAGCGGGTTGCCCTGCACACGAATTTTCATGCCCTTGAGGTCGGCGATCGTGCGCACCGGTTTCTTCGTGTAGATGTTGCGGGTGCCGCCATCCATCCAGGCCAGGGCGACCAGGCCGAACTCGGAGTTGGTGATCTTGGCGAGGATCTCGTCGCCGATTTCGCCGTCGATGACTTTGCGCATGTGCGCCTGGTCACGGAACACGAACGGCAGGTTGAACACGTTCACGTCCGGCACCACCGGCCCGACGATGCCGAGGCTGACCCGGGCCATCTGGATCGCGCCGACCTGGGCCTGTTCGACCACTTCTTTTTCCGAGCCCAGCACACCGCCGGGGAAGTACTTGAAGGTCAGTTCGCCGTTGCTCTCTTTGGTGAGGGCCTTGCCCATGTTTTCCTGGGCGACGACAGTGGGGTAGCCGGCGGGATGGATGTCGGCGATTTTGATTTCCAGCGCGTGGGCGACGCTGGAGAGGGTGAAAATTGAAGCGGCGAGCAACGTGCGTTTGAAGTCCATGGGGTGTGTCTCCGTCTTGTTATTGTTGTATTCAAGGCACCGCGATGCAGCTAGAGGGTGAAGCAGGGTTCGGCCAGTCCTTGTACGCCGGGGTTGAGGGCGAATACGCCGCCGGACAGCGACTCGGCACGTTGGTCATCACGAATCGAGGTGACGAACAGGGTGTCCAGCCGGCTGCCGCCAAAGGCGCACATGGTGGGTTTTTTCACCGGGACGACGAGGGAACGGTCGAGGCGACCGTCGGGGGTGAAGCGGTGGATCAGGCCGGCATCGTTGGCGCAGATCCAGTAGCAGCCGTCGACATCGACCGCGGCGCCGTCAGGGCGGCCCAGGTACTGATGCATGTCGACGAACACCCGCCGGTTGGAGGGCGTGCCGGTGTCGATGTCGTAGTCGAACGCCCAGATCTGCTGCACCAGCGGGTGGGAATCCGAGGCGTACATCGTGCGTCCGTCCGGGCTGAAGGCCAGGCCGTTGAGGGTGATGAAACCGTCCAGCTGGGCATGGGGCGCCGCGCCTGAAGCGTAGCGATAGAGGGTACCCTCGGCTGCGTTCAGGCCCATGTTCAATACCATGCTGCCGGCCCAGAACCGACCCTGGCGGTCACAGCGTCCGTCATTCAAGCGCATGTCCGCGCGTGGGTGTTCGACACTGGCCAGGAGCGCAGTGTCGAGGCTGCCGTCATCGTGCGGGGTGAGCTGGAAAAAGCCGGTTTCCATGCCCGCGACCCAATTGCCCGCTTGGGTGCGGGCCATGCAGGCGAGCATCTGCGGGGCTTTCCAGGCGGCAAGATGGCCGGTGCTGGCGCTCCAGCGTTGCAGGCCACCGTTGGGGATGTCCACCCAGTACAGCGCGTTTTCCTGCGGTACCCACACCGGGCATTCGCCCACGGCATTGCGGGCATCGACGATCAGTTCAGCGGTCATTGCAACTCATTCCCTTGGGTTGATGTGAACTCAGTCACCGAACGGCCCCGCCGCGCAGAACGCGCCACCCTGATAAACCTTGGCCGGGTCGTCGACGGCCACCGGCGGTTGGGTTTCCACCTGGGCGCGGAACACTTCGGAGCTGTCCTTGGGCGCAAAGCCCAGGTGGGCGGCGTAACGGTTGTCCCACCAGGTGTCGAGGTTATCCGACATGCCGTAGACCACGGTGTGGCCGACGTTCGGGGTGTACAACGCGCGTTCGAGCAGTTGGGTCAGGTCATCGAAGCTCAACCAGGTGTGCATCATCCGGCGGTTCTGCGGCTCGGGAAACGAGGAGCCGATGCGGATGCTCACGGTCTCGATGCCATAGCGGTCGAAGTAGAAACTGGCCATGTCTTCGCCGTAGGACTTGGACAGGCCGTAGTAGCTGTCCGGGCGGCGCGGCGAGTGAGCGTCGAGGGTTTCGCCCTGCTTGTAGAAACCGATCACGTGGTTGGAACTGGCGAAGATCACGCGCTTGACGCCGTGGCGGCGCGCGGCTTCATAGATGTGGAAAATGCCGCAGATATTGGCGCCCAGGACTTCCTCGAAGGAGCGCTCCACGGAGACGCCGCCAAAGTGCAGGATGGCGTCGACGCCTTCCACCAGATGGTGCACGGCTTGTTTGTCGGAGAGGTCGCAGGTTTGCACTTCTTCGGTGTCATCGGCTGCCGGGGCCATGTCGGCGATGTCCGACAGGCGCAGCACCTGGGCGTAGGGGCGCAGGCGCTCGCGCAGGGCTTTGCCCAGGCCGCCGGCGGCACCGGTGAGCAACAGGCGGTTGAATGGAACGGGCAGGGCGGTAGTGGTATTCATGAGGGTTCCATTGTTGTTGTAGGTTGTCGTATGACTTGGCGAAAGTATCGTTAGTGATTCCCCCGGTTGTCAACGCCCGTTCGGTCATGTGATGGCCAGAAATGTGGGAGCAACTGTCTTGATGACCGATCGTTCCCACGCTCTGCGTGGAAACGCATCCTGTGACGCTCCGCGTCACGACTTCAAAAGCGGACGCGGAGCGTCCAGGGCGGTGTTCCCACGCGGAGCGTGGGAACAATCAAAATACCCGCGGGCAAGCCTGGCTTCCACATAAGCCAGCCACATTGCCCAGGTTACAGCAGCGAAATCGGGTAGCTGATAAAGATCCGATTCTCATCGAATTCGTTATTACTGAAATCCCGACGCATCGTCGAATTGCGCCATTTGATATTCAAGTCCTTCAACGCACCGCTCTGCACCGTGTAGGCCAGCTCCGATTCTCGCCCCCATTCCTTGCCATCGGTGATCGCCCCGGTGTGCACATTACTGCCGCTGATGTAGCGGTTCATCATGGTCAGCCCCGGAATGCCCAGCACCACGAAGTTGAAGTCATGGCGCACTTGCCAGGACTTTTCCTTGGCGTTGTCGTAGCTGGCGTTGTAGCTGTCGTTGGCCAGGGTGCCGCCGCTGGTGCCGTTGACGCGCATCCATACACTGTCGCCGGTGAGTTTTTGCAGGCCCACATAAAAGGTGTTGCCGTTGTAACGGGCCGAGAGCAGGGCGAAGGCGGTCTTGTTATCGAGGTCGCCGGCCAGGGCGCTGCCGTCTTCCTTGCCGTGGAAGAAACCCAGGTTGGCGCCCAGGGTCCAGTCACCCACCGGCTGGCTGTGGGTCAGGTTGAAATACTGTTGCTGGTAGATATCACTGAGTTCGGCGTACCACAGGCCGACTTGGGTGCGTTTGTCGTTGAAGGTGTATTCGCCGCCGCCGAAGTTGAAGCGGTCTGACGTGAACGCGGCTTTGCCGTTCATGAACATGTCTTCCATGCTCGCGTCGTTGCGTGGGCTATTGCCGCGAAACTGCCCGCCGTAGAGCGTCAGCCCGGCGATTTCACTGGAGGTGACCTGCCCGCCACGGAAGGTCTGGGGCAAGGAGCGACCATCGTCGGAACGCAGGATCGGCAGCACCGGCATCCATTCGCCGACCTTCAGTTCGGTCTTCGACAGCTTGGTTTTCAACGCCACGCCCAGGCGCCCGAAATTGTCGGCCGGGCGGCCATCGTCGTGTGTCGGCAGCAACTGGGTACCGGCGGTGCCTTTGCCGCCATCGAGCTTTTGCGAATACAGGCCAAGCACATCGATGCCAAAGCCGACGGTGCCCCGGGTGTAGCCGGACTTGGCGTCGAGAATGAAGTTCTGTGTCCATTCTTCGGCCTTGGCCTGGGGGTTACTGGCGTTGGTGAAATTCCGGTTGAAGTAGGCGTTGCGCAGATTGAGTGTGGCCTTGGTGTCATCGACAAACCCTTCGGCCTGGGCGGTCAGGGGGAGGGTGAACGCCAGGCTGCTGAAGCCGATAAGACCGAGACGCGAGGAAGAATTGCGGGCGAGTTGACTCACAGTGAAGCTCCCTTTCTTTTGTTGTTTTTATTATTTGTCGTACGTCGTCGTACAACATTGCGCGAATATTTGCGGGGTTTTATTAGGCTGTCAAGCAGAAGTTATACGATGACTAGGGTGATGTTGCTTGCAATGCAAGTACTGCCCGTGTGGCAGCTGGCTTGGCGGATTGCCGCACCGCTGCGATAGCTTCATCACGGTGTAACTGACGCACCGCAGTGCCTGCATCGCGGGCAAGCCCGGCTCCCACACAAGCCGGCTCACACGCTGGATGCAATTCGGCGAGCGTCTTCAGCCCGCAATGACCATGGGCGGCAGGGTGCCAAGGAGGGAAACCGCGGCTACTGCTGAAACACCCAGTAACCATTCCAGCAACACGCTGGCCTTCAAGCTGCCCAGGCGTTGTTCGCAGTGCTCGATGCGCAGGCGATTCAAGAGGGCCAGGGCCAGCATGCCCAGTACCAGCATCACCTTGATCAGCAGAATCAGCGCAAAGCCGTCGAACAAGGGCGTCGGCCACAACTGGCCGGTGAGTACGCGCACGTTGATCAGCCCGGTGACCAGCAAGCCGGCGACCAACCCGTAACCCACGCCGCTGAAGCGTTTGAGAATCGGCGCCAGGGCCAGGCGTGGCGTGTGCCGCAGGATCAGCACCAGCAACAGCAGGCCGCCGAGCCAGGCGCCGACGCACACCAGATGCACCACTTGGTTGAGGATCAGCAATTGCCCGTCCAGCCCGCTGAGCATGGCGCCATGGCCGACAGGGGCAAGGGTGCCCAGCAGCAGGGCGAGCAATGGCAGGCGCAACGCGGGCCAGGGTTTGATCAGTACGATCACCAGCAGCAGGTTCAGCAGCAGGTGCCAGACCCACACCTTTCCGAAAAAGGTGTTACTCAGCACCAGCCTAACGGTGTCCGGTTGGGCCGCCGCGTCCCAACCTCCGGCCATGCTGGCGGTGATCAGCAGCAACCAGGCCACGCCGGAACCCAGCCCGAGCCAGGCCAGGCCACGGGTGATGCGCAGCAACTGCCGGTCGAGGGCCGGTTGCGGTTCAGCGCCCAACAGCCAGGGCCTGAATACCCAGGCCCCGAACATCAACAACACGACGCTGAAATGCAGTAAGCGGCACAGCACCAGCAGGGTCGCCATGGGTTATTGGCCGACCTTGAAGCTGTATTCACCGTTGCTCTTGTGGGTGTCGACCGAAACGGCGTTCCACACCACTTTGTAGTTGCCGGCAGCCAAAGGCGCGGCAGGCGTGACCACCAGCACCTTCTTGTCGGTGTCCGGTGTTTCCAGGCCCTTGATGGCGACTTCGGTGCCGTCCTTGCTCAGGGACACTTTAGTGAAGGTGGCTTCGACGCCTTCGCTGAACGTCAGGCGCAGGTCTTTTGGTGCGGCGACGCTGCTGTCAGCGGCCGGCTCCGAGCTCTTCAGGTGAGCATGGGCGAACACCGCCGATGCGCCGAACAGGGAGGCCAGCAGGGTGACGGTGGTGAGGGTTTTCTTGATCAGCATTGTTCAATACCTTCGGTGGGTAGCGCCATGTGCAACAAGGGAAAGGGCTTGCCCTCGCCGTCCAGCGGCGAGCGCGCGACCTGGATAAAACCATAGTGCAGGTAGAAGCCCACGGCCTGTGGGTTTTGCTCGTTCACATCAACAGTCAGCGTGTCATGGCGTGCGCGGGCGTGGTCGAGCAACTGACGACCAATGCCCTGGCCACGGCGGTCGGGGTCGATGAACAACATCTCCACGTTGTGCCCGCCGGTGCCGACAAACCCGGCGATGCCAGAGGCGTCTTCGTACACCCACACATCGAGAGCGGGCATGGGCAGGTAGGTGTCGCGCACCAGGGGCAGCAGGCGCTGGATGTCATCTTCAGGGAGAAAATCATGGGTGGCCCGTACCGAGCGCTCCCACAGTGCTCCAAGCACTGGGTCGTCAGCGGCCACACGAGGTCGGATAGTCATGGCAATGATCCTTCATGGGGACAGCGATGCTAACCAATCCGAATTCGACCGGGAAGGTTCGCGTAAGAAGTTTCATTAAGGCCTGTCGCCCCGATCTAGAGCCGGTGGTAGTCTTGACGCCATATTGTTGTCAGGGAGCCCTTATGGGCAATCACAAGATTGGTATTCGTCGGGTCAACGTCGAAAAAATCCTGTTGGCGGCGGAGAAGATCTTCGCCGAGAAGGGCTATGGCAGCACCGCCATGGCCGATATCGCCGAAGAAGTGCAACTGCCGCGTTCCAACCTGCATTACTACTTCACCACCAAGAGTGAGCTGTACAGCGCGGTATTGTTCGACTTGCTCGAAGTGTGGAAACAGGACGCCCTGAGTTTCGAAACCTTCGATGACCCGCGCGTGGTGCTCAGCAGTTATATCCGCGCCAAGATGCAGCGCTCGCGCACGCGGCCCTATGGATCCAAAGTCTGGGCCAATGAAATCATCCACGGCGCACCGACCTTGGGTGAGGCGCTGGATGAAAGCCTGTACGACTGGGCCAAGATGAAGGAAGCGAAAATTCGTCAGTGGGTGGACGACAAACGCATCCTGCCGGTGGAACCGTCGAGCCTGCTGTACATGATCTGGGCCTCGACCCAGCACTATGCCGACTTCGATCACCAGGTGAAGATTTTGAACGATCACCAGCCGCTGTCGGACATGCAGTTCGAAAAGGCGATTCAGTCGGTGACCGGGGTGATCTTGCGGGGGATTGGCCTGGAGCCTTGAGCGGTTTGCAGTGAGGTGGGCTGTTGTGGATACGATCATTCCCACGCTCCGCGTGGGAATGCTGGCATGGACGCTCTGCGTCCGCTGTTGAGCGCGCGACGCGGAGCGTCACTGGATGCATTCCCACGCGGAGCGTGGGAACGATCAGGCCTACACAGCCTCCCGATAGGGATTGCGCGGATCCTGCGTCCAGTTCAGAAACGGCTTGCCGGTGTCCATCGGCACCATCTCGATACAGTCCGCCACCGGGCAGGTGATCTGGCACAGGTTGCAGCCCACGCACTCGTCATCTATCACTTCGTATTTATGCGTGCCATCGGCCTGTTTCAAACTGGCGATGGCCTGGTGTGACGTGTCTTCGCAGGCAATATGGCAGCGGCCACAGCCAATGCAGGCTTCCTGATCGATTTTGGCGATGACCTGATAGTTGATGTCCAGGTACTTCCAGTCTGTGGTGTTGCCTACCGCGCGCCCGGAAAATGCCTGCAAGCTGGTGTAACCCTGACTGTCCATCCACCGCGACAGCCCGTCCTTCATTTCTTCCACGATGCGAAAGCCATGCAGCATCGCTGCCGTGCACACCTGCACCGCGCCGCAGCCCAGGGCGACGAACTCGGCGGCATCGCGCCAGTTGCCGATACCGCCAATGCCGCAGATCGGCAGGCCGTGGGTCTGCGGGTCGCGGGCGATTTCGGCGACCATGTTCAACGCAATCGGCTTGACCGCCGAGCCGCAATAGCCGCCGTGGGTACTTTGAGTGCCGACCACCGGCAGGGCGACCATGCGTTCCAGGTCCACGCTGGTGATGGAGTTGATGGTGTTGATCAGCGACACCGCATCGGCGCCGCCGCGATAGGCCGCGCGCGCCGCCACACGGATGTCGGTGATGTTCGGCGTGAGCTTGACGATCACCGGCAGTGAACAATAGGTCTTGCACCAGCGCGTCACCTGTTCCACATACTCCGGCACCTGGCCAACCGCTGCGCCCATGCCGCGTTCGGGCATGCCGTGGGGGCAGCCGAAGTTCAGTTCGATGCCGTCGCAGCCGGTGGCTTCCACCAAGGGCAGGATGCGTTTCCAGGACTCCTCGACGCACGGCACCATCAGCGACACGATCAGGGCGCGGTCCGGCCAGTCCTTTTTCACCTGGGTGATTTCCCGCAGGTTGATCTCCAGGGAGCGGTCGGTGATCAGCTCGATATTGTTGATGCCCAGCACTTCACGGTTGGCGCCGTAGTGGGCCGAGTAGCGTGATGACACGTTGACCGCCGCCGGGTCTTCACCGAGGGTTTTCCAGACCACGCCGCCCCAGCCGGCTTCAAAGGCGCGCACGACGTTGTAGGCCTTGTCGGTGGGCGGCGCAGAGGCCAGCCAGAACGGGTTGGGGGCTTTGATGCCGGCGAACACAATCGAGAGATCGGCCATTACGCAGCCTCCACATTCAGCATGAGTTGGGCGTGCATGGCCTCGGCGGCCAGCTTGCCGTGTTGTACCGCTTGCACCGTGAGGTCCTGGCCGAGGCTGACACAGTCACCACCGGCATATATGCCGGGGATGCTGGTGCGCAGCTGTTCGTCGACGAAAATCCGCTCACCCACGCGGTGCAGTTGCTGGGCCAGCGGATCATGCAAGGCCGCGTTGTCGAAGCCCTGGCCGATGGCCTTGAAGATCGCATCGGCGGCCAGTTCGAAGGTTTCGCCGGTGGGGTGCAGGCGACCGTTTTCCATGCGCGTGCGCAAAAAACGCATGCCGCGTACATGGCCCTGCTCATCCAGCAACACGGCTTCAGGCTGGGCCCAGGTCAACAGGCGCACCTGGTTGGCCTTGGCGATGTCCTGTTCGTGGTGGGTGGCGCCCATGTCCGCCAGGCCGCGACGGTACACGAGGTTCACATCCCGGGCGCCGAGACGGGCCATTTGCACGGCCATGTCGATGGCGGTGTTGCCGGCGCCGAGCACGATGCAGCGGTCGGCCAGCGGCAGTTGGGTCAGGTCGTCGGCCTGGCGCAGTTCGCGGATGTATTCGGTGGCGGCGAGCAGGCCGGGGGCGTCTTCATGGGGCAGGCCGAGCTGTTTGCTGGCCGCAAGGCCCAGGCCGAGAAACACCGAATCGAACTGTTGGTGCAGCTCGCTCAGGGTCAGGTTGTCGCCCAGGCGCTGGCTGTGACGAATCTCGATGCCGCCGATCTGCAGGAGGAACTCCAGTTCCTTCTGGGCGAAGTCGTCGACCAGTTTGTATTTGGCGATCCCGTATTCATTCAGACCGCCGGCTTTTTCCCGGGCCTCGAAGATCACCACGTCATGGCCGTGCATCGCGCTGCGATGGGCGCAAGCCAACCCGGCGGGCCCGGCGCCGACCACGGCGATGCGCTTGCCGGTCGGCGCAGCGCGGTGGAAGGGGTGTTCGCTGAAGTGGGCGTTGTCCACCGCGTAGCGTTGCAGCAGGCCGATGAGCACCGGGGCGCATTCTTCGGCATTGTTGCGCACGCAGGCTTGCTGGCAGAGGATTTCCGTCGGGCACACCCGGGCGCAACTGCCGCCGAGGATATTGGCCGAGAGGATTTTCTGTGCGGCACCTTGCACGTTTTCGGTGTGGATATTACGGATGAACGAGGGGATATCGATCTCGCTGGGGCACGCATTCACGCACGGCGCGTCGTAGCAATACAGGCAGCGCGAGGCTTCCAGCTGGGCCTGGCGCGCGTTGAGCGGTGGTGCCAGGTCGGTGAAGTGGCTGGCGAGCGTTGCCCCATCTTCATGGGGATGGGGGAGATGGGTCAGGGTCTGGATCACGGTTTTGGCCTCACGGTTTTTTTGGGCTGCCTCTGGCGGGCATCTTTGTTGTCTGTACTGGCCTCATCGCAGGCAAGCCAGCTCCCACATTTGAAATGGGTTCGCAAATCAAAATGTGGGAGCGGGCTTGCCCGCGATTGGCGGTCTCAGCGCTTTACGGCAGTGGGCCTGGACTGCTCCGCCCGCTTGTTCAACTGCTCGAACACCGCCGGATACGCCGGCCGCTCCACATACCGCCCGGCGCCGCGTTCGGCGCGCAGGTCGCCATCGGCCCAGACCAGCTTGCCCTGGCTGATGGTGTGGCTGGGCACGCCGCGCACGGTCTTGCCTTCGAAGATGTTGAAGTCGACTTTCTGATGGTGGGTCTTGGCGGAAATGGTCCGCGTGTCCTGGGGATCCCACAGCACCAGGTCGGCGTCCGCACCCACGCGGATCGCGCCTTTGCGCGGGTAGAGGTTGAAGATTTTCGCAGTGTTGGTGGAGGTCAGCGCCACGAAGTCCTGCATCGACAGGCGCCCCGTATTGACGCCTTCGTCCCACAGCAGTGCCATGCGGTCTTCGATGCCTGCGGTACCGTTGGGGATCTTGCTGAAGTCGTCACGCCCGGCGGCTTTTTGCTCGGCGCAGAAACAGCAGTGGTCGGTGGCGGTGGTGTGCAGGTTGCCCGATTGCAGGCCGTGCCAGAGTGCTTCCTGATGCCCGCGCGGGCGAAACGGCGGGCTCATCACGTAGCCGGCGGCGGTTTGCCAGTCGGGATGCTGGTACACGCTGTCGTCCAGCAACAGGTGGCCGGCGAGCACTTCGCCGTACACCGGCTGGCCTTTGCCACGGGCGTAGGTGATTTCATCCAGCGCTTCCCGGGTGGACACATGCACCAGGTACAGCGGTGTGCCGATGGTTTCGGCGATGCGAATCGCGCGGCTGGCCGCTTCGCCTTCCACCTGTGAGGGGCGCGACAACGGGTGGGCTTCCGGCCCCGTGATGCCCTGGGCCAATAACTTGCGTTGCAGGTGATACACCAGCTCGCCGTTTTCCGCGTGCACGGTGGGCACTGCGCCCAGTTCCAGACAGCGTTCGAAGCTGGCGACCAGGGTGTCGTCGGCGGCCATGATCGCGTTCTTGTAGGCCATGAAGTGCTTGAAGCTGTTGATGCCATGATGGCTGACCAGCTCGGCCATTTCCTCGCGCACCTGCTCGCTCCACCAGGTGATCGCCACGTGGAAGCCGTAGTCCGAGGCGGATTTTTCCGCCCAGCCGCGCCACTGGTGGAAGGCTTCCAACAGGGATTGCTGTGGATTGGGAATCACAAAGTCGATGATCGACGTGGTGCCACCCGCGAGGCCCGCCGCCGTGCCGCTGAAAAAGTCCTCGCTGGCCACGGTGCCCATGAAGGGCAATTGCATATGGGTGTGGGGGTCGATGCCGCCGGGCATCAGGTATTGGCCGCTGCCGTCGAGTATTTCAGCGCCGGCGGGAATATCCAGGTTCGTGCCAATGGCGCGTATCAGACCGTCAGCGCATAACACATCGGCGCGGTAACTTTCATCATGGGTAACAACGGTGGCGCCACGGATCAACAGCGACATGTCGAGTTCCTCACAGGCATGACCGGCTTGTGCCAGTTCTAAGTGTTGTCATGGATTAACCGGTGGCCGATTAAATCCTGTCATGAGTGACAGGAATAGAAACTAGTCCTAGTTTTTAGATTGATCAAGAAGATTTTTTATAAGCTTATTCATATATTAACTTATTGATTTTTAAGTATAAATTATGAAAATCACCAAAATGTAGCGTGCTCACACCATTTTGACGCACTTGACAGGTTATCGATTTGAGCAACATTTCCTATTGCAAATCAGCCGCTTGAGACATGCCTCTTGACGGGGCTGGTAAATAAAAATAATTGTGTTGCACCAGATTGAGTCCTGGCAGTTCGAGTCACTTCCATCGGGTTTAGCCTGAGCCCCGTGAGAAGTACCGCAGGTTCGATCGGAAAGCTGATAAACATCAGCACGTTATATAAGCGGTGCGAGTTCGGAAGGGGTTGTCGGCACGGATATTGAGTGCACTGGCGGCTGGCCGGACCCGTGATGTCATGTTGTTTACGAGGTACTCCGGCCATCCGGCGCGAAGCGTTGGGTGAGCAACAATAATTCGAAAAAACCGTGGAGCGGCCATGCAACAGAACAGATCGCAAGTCATTGAGCGCAACGGCCTGTACGAACTCGACGCCGGCCCCGACGTCCTCGACAGCCCTCGTTACAACCACGACATGGCACCGACCAAGGTGCACGAACGCACCTGGAACAAGTGGCACATCACTGCGCTGTGGGTCGGCATGTCGATCTGCGTACCCACCTACACCCTGGGCGGCGTACTCACCGCGTATTTCGGTTTGTCGGTGGGCGAGGCACTGATGGCGATTCTGCTCGCCAACATCGTCGTGCTGCTGCCGCTGACCCTCAACGCGTTCCCGGGTACCAAGTACGGCATTCCGTTTCCGGTATTGCTGCGCTCCTCCTTCGGCATCCTGGGTTCCAATGTGCCGTGCCTGATCCGCGCGCTGGTGGCGTGCGGTTGGTTCGGTATCCAGACGATGTTCGGCGGGCTGGCGATTCACCTGTTCCTGGGCTCGATTTTCGAGGGTTGGAAGTCCCTGGGCGGCACCGGTGAAGTGATCGGCTTCATGATTTTCTGGACCCTCAACCTGTGGGTGGTGCTGCGCGGTGCCGAGTCGATCAAGCGTCTGGAAACCCTGTCGGCACCGCTGTTGGTGGCGGTGGGTATTGGTTTGCTGGTGTGGGCGATGCCCAATGTGTCGATCAGCGAGCTGATGGCGATCCCGCCCAAACGCCCTGAAGGCGCAAGCCTCACGGGGTACTTCATGGCGGGTCTCACTGCCATGGTCGGGTTCTGGGCCACCCTGTCCCTGAACATTCCCGACTTCAGCCGCTACGCCAAAAGCCAGAAGGACCAGATCCTCGGGCAGATCTTCGGCCTGCCGCTGACCATGTTCCTGTTCGCGGCCCTCGGCGTGATCATGACCGCCGCTTCGGTGAAACTGGTGGGCGTCAGTGTGTCCGACCCCGTGACTCTGATCGGGCATATCCAGAGCCCGGTGTGGGTGGCCATCGCGATGTTGCTGATCATCATCGCCACCTTGTCCACCAACACGGCGGCGAACATCGTTTCGCCCACCAACGACTTCCAGAACATCGCGCCCAAACTGATCAACCGCACCACGGCGGTGATCCTCACCGGGCTGGTGGGGCTGGCGCTGATGGGGCATGAGCTGCTGAAAAAACTCGGGCTGATCATCTCGGACGTCAGCCTGGAAACGGTCTATTCCAACTGGTTGCTGGGCTACTCGAGCCTGCTGGGGCCCATCGCCGGGATCATGGTGGTGGACTATTTCATTACCCGCAAACAACAACTCGACCTGGCCGGTTTGTACCGCGATGACGTGTACCCGGCGTGGAACTGGAGCGGTTTCATCGCCTTTGGTGTGCCGGTGGTGCTGACGCTGCTGTCGCTGGGCAGCGATGCGTTCAACTGGTTCTACAGCTATGGCTGGTTCACCGGTTCGGCGTTGGGCGGGTTGATGTATTACGGCCTGAATGCCAAGCGCGCGGCCAGCCCGGTCACCGTCAAATCCCCGTTGTAATGCGTTCAATGTGGGAGCTGGCTTGCCTGCGATGGCGGAGTGGCTGCTAAAACAGGGTCAACTGATACACCGCTATCGCAGGCAAGCCAGCTCCCACACAAGCCAGTTCCAAGTTTTGAGTCAGTCCATAAAAATGTAGCCTGAGGAGATCCCCATGAACGCTGCGCTCGACGTTCTGCAATCCACCCATCAGCACATCAACCGCGACCGTTTGTGGCAGTCCCTGATGGACCTGGCCAAACTCGGCGCCACGCCCAAGGGCGGTGTGTGTCGTCTGGCACTGACCGATCTCGACCGCAAGGCCCGCGACCTGTTCGTGCAATGGTGCGAGGACGCCGGCTGCACCGTCACGGTCGATGGTATCGGCAACATCTTCGCGCGTCGCCCCGGGCGCAATCCCAACCTGCCACCGGTGATGACCGGCAGCCACATCGACACCCAGCCCACCGGTGGCAAGTTCGACGGTTGTTTCGGCGTGCTGGCCGGCGTGGAGGTTCTGCGCACCCTTAACGATCTGAACGTGGAAACCGAGGCGCCGCTGGAAGTGGTGGTGTGGACCAATGAAGAGGGTTCGCGCTTTCCGCCGTGCATGATGGGCTCCGGCGTGTTTGCCGAGAAATTCACCCTGGCCGACACCCTGGCCAAGGTCGATGCGGACGGCGTCAGCGTGGGGGATGCGTTGAGCGCGATTGGCTATGCCGGCACGCGTGCCGTCAGTGGGCACAAGGTGGGGGCGTATTTCGAGGCGCATATCGAACAAGGCCCGATCCTTGAGGACGAAAAGAAAACCATCGGCGTGGTGCTGGGGGCCCTCGGGCAGAAGTGGTTCGACTTGAAACTGCGTGGCGTTGAAGCTCACGCGGGCCCCACTCCGATGCACCTGCGCAAGGACGCCCTGGTCGGCGCGGCCGCAGTGGTGGCGGCGGTGAACGCGGCGGCGCTGGGGCATCAGCCCCACGCGTGCGGCACGGTGGGTTGCCTGCAGGCGTATCCGGGGTCGCGCAACGTGATTCCGGGTGAAGTGCGCATGACTCTGGATTTCCGTCACTTGGAACCAGCCCGGCTGGACTCGATGATTGCCCAGGTGCGTCAGGTGATCGACGAGACTTGCGCCAAACATGGCTTGAGTTTCGAGATGGAACCCACGGCGGACTTCCCGCCGTTGTACTTCGACAAAGGCTGCGTGAGTGCCGTGCGTGATGCGGCAAATGGCTTGGGTTTGTCGAACATGGACATCGTCAGCGGGGCAGGGCACGACGCGATCTTCGTGGCCGAACTGGGCCCGGCGGGGATGATCTTCGTGCCGTGCGAAGGGGGCATCAGCCATAACGAAATCGAGAACGCCGCGCCGGATGATCTGGCGGCGGGGTGTGCGGTATTGTTGCGGGCGATGGTGGCCGCGTCCGCCGCAATTGCCAGCGGCAAGCTCGCCGCCTGAAATGCCGTCATCGCAGTGTAAGCCCGCTCCCACATTGAACGGTGTGAACCCGATCGAATGTGGGAGCGGGCTTGCCCGCGATGGCGTTCGATCAGGCGCCGGGTTGCCAGCCGCCGCCCAGCGCTGTGACTAATCCCACGCTCGCCTGCAACTGCCGCGTCTGCACCGCTTGCAACGTGCGCTGCGCCTGCAACGCCGCCGTCTGGGCGGTCACCACATCCAGATAACTCACCGCTCCCGCCTGGTAGCTGTTCATCGCCAGCGCCTGGGTGTGCAGCGCCGCATCTGCTGCCGCTTGTTCATCCTGCGCCTCCTGTTGCAGGTCTCGCAGTTGCCCCAGGTTATCCTCCACTTCGCGCACCGCTTTCAGCACCTGGCTGCGGTACTGCGCCGAGGCCTCTTCGAATTCGGCTTTGGCTTGGCGTTCATTGGCGCTCAAGCGCCCGCCGTCAAAGATCGGCAGATTGACTAAAGGTCCCAGCGCCCAATATCGATTGCCAGCCGAAAGCAGGTTGCCAACCCCTTGGGTCTGTCCGCCAATCAGCCCAGTCAAACTGAAGTCCGGGTACCACGCCGCCTTGGCCACGCCGATGTTGGCGTTGGCGGCGAACACCCGGCGCTCGGCTGCGGCGATATCCGGACGCCGTTGCAGCAGGTGGCTCGGCAACTGCGAAGGGATGCCAGGCAACACGATCAATTGTTGGCTCGGCGGCAGCGTGAAGTTGCTGGCTGCCACCCCCACCAGTTCGCCAATCGCATGTTCGGTCAGGTTGCGCTGGCCACGCACCTCATCCAGTTGCGCCTTGGCTTCGGCCAGCTGGTTTTGCGCGCGGGTCAGGTCCAGTTCCGAGGCAATCTGGCCTTCGTAGCGGCTGCGGGTCAGTTGTAACGCCTGGCTGAAATCCTCCAGTGAGCTGTTGAGGATTCGGCTCTGTGCATCCAGCCCGTTGAGCTGCACGTACAAGGTCGCCAACTGATGCTGCAGGCTCAAACGCGCTACGGCCAGGTCATCGCCGGACGCTTGCGCCTGGGCATCGCCGGCCGCTACTTGGTTGCGGATTTTGCCCCACAGGTCCAGGTCGTAGCTCAACGAAAACCCGGCCGTGTTGCTGTTGTACACCGAAGGCTGCGTGTCGCCGCGCAGCGGTCGCGAGTCCGATTGCCGCTGGCGCAGGGGTTGTGCGCTGGCGGTGATCTGCGGGAACAGGCCGGCGTGCAACTGGCTGGCATACGCCTGGGAGGCATCGAAGTGCGCCAGCGCCGCTGCCAGGTCCGGGTTGGCCTTGAGCAGTTGCTGTTGCAGGTCATTCAGGCGTGAATCGTGGTAGAGCTTCCACCACTCGGGCGCGAGTCGGTCGGATGGTTGCGCGCTGTGCCAGGGGCCGTTGAGGGTCTGCTCGCGATAGTTGGCGGGCAGGTCCGCGCTTGGCACCTTGTACGTGGGCGCCATAGAGCAGCCTTGCAACGCCAGCAGCATCAAGGCCGCGAGGAGCTTAAGCCTTGGGCGCATGCGCACCTCCCGAGGCATCGGCCAGTTGCACCGGGTCGCCTTCGCGCAGCGCATCAGGTGGGTTGTCGATCACGCGATCGGCAGGTTTCAGGCCCTGATCGATCACCAGTCGTTCGCCCAGGTCGAGGCCGATATGGATGGCTTGCAGGTGCACATGGTTCTGCGCATCCAGCACCGCAACCTGAGTGCCTTGGGCACGAAAGATCAGCGCACTGGCCGGGATGCTCACGCCATGGGTGTCTGCCGGAATCGGCAGGGTCGCTTCTGCGTAATCACCGGGCAGCAAGGCGTCGTTGGGATTGTCGACGACGAACTGCGCGAGCAGCGTGCCGGAGCGTCGGTCGATGGCGGTGGAGTCGCCGATCAGCCGCGCCTTGAAGTGCTCGCCCGGGTGTTCCGGTACGGTCAGCTCGGCTTCGAGGCCTGGGTGGATCACTGCCGCATAGTTCTGCGGCACGGGCACATAGAGGCGCAATTGATGGGTGTCGGCGATGTTGAACAGCTCCGGATCGCTGTCGGTATCGGCCTTGATCAGTTGGCCGATATCGGTGTTGCGCGCGGTGATGGTGCCGGCGAACGGCGCGCGGAGGGTCTTGTAGCTTTCCAGCGCCGAGAGGCGCGCGTAGTCGGCGGCGGCCGCTTCGGCGTTGGCCTTGGAGGCAGCGGCGTTGGAGGTTTTTTCGTCAGCTTCCTGGCGTGACACCGAATGGCTGGCCAGCAGGTTCTGCCAGCGCTTGGCAGTCGTTTCGGCCAAGCGTGCGTCGGCTTGTTCCTGGACCAGGCGGGCGTGGGTTTGCGCCAGTTGCTGGTCCAGGTCCGGGCTGTCGATCTCGGCGAGGACTTGCCCGGCTTTGACCTGGGTGCCGATATCGGCTTTCCAGTCCTTGAGGTAGCCACTGACCCGGGCGTGGATCGGTGCCTTGCTCCAGGCTTCCAGGTGCGCCGGCAAGCGCAGTGTGTCACCCGCAGCGTTTTGCCTGGGCTGGAACACCATCACCTGGGGGATGGCGGCGGTTTCCGTCCAGGCGGTCACCGATTGTTCGTGCAGGGTGCGGGCGTGCAGGCCGTTGGCGACCAACAGGGCGGCCAGAGTCAGGCCGCCGGCCCCCATGAGCATCAGACGCTTGCGTGAGGGTTTGTGATCAGACGGCATGGGGCGTTTCTCCAGCAGTGGCGCGAGTAGGATGACGACCGTGGACCAGGCTGAAGACCACGGGAACGAACAGCAGGGTGGCGACGGTGGCGAAGATCAGGCCACCGATCACCGCCCGGCCGAGGGGGGCGTTTTGTTCTTGGGAGATAGCCAGCGGCAGCATGCCGATGATCATCGCCAGGGCGGTCATACACACCGGGCGAAAACGTGTGTAACCGGCTTCCAGCGCGGCCTTGAGCGCATCACCATGTTCAGCCAGGCGCTCCCGGCAAAAGCTCACCACCAGGATCGAGTTGGCGGTGGCCACGCCCATGCACAGGATCGCCCCGGTGAGCGCAGGTACTGACAACGATGTGCCGCTGAGGAACAGCATCCACACGATGCCGGCCAATGCGGCGGGCAATGCAGTGATGATCACAAACGGGTCGGCCCAGGACTGGAAGTTGACCACGATCAGCAGATAGATCAGCACCACCGCGCCGAGCAGGCCGAAGCTCAGGCCGCTGAAGGCTTCGTGCAGTGCATCGATCTGCCCGTGCAGGCTGATCACCGCGCCTTTGGGGCGCATCGAGGCGGTGTCATTCAGCACCTTTTGCACATCACGCGCCACGCCGCCGAGGTCGCGGCCTTGCACGTTGGCGTACAGGTCCAGGGTCGGTTCGATGTTGTAGTGGGTCACCACTGCCGGGCTTTCCACGCGGGAAATGCTTGCCACGCCACCGAGGATTTGCGACTGACCGTCGGCGCCGGTGACCGGCAAGGCTTCCAGCGAGGGCAGGCTGTCGAGGCGGTATTGCGGGGTGGCGGCAACGATCGAATAGGACACGCCGTTGGCCGGGTTGAGCCAGAAGGTTGGCGCGACCTGGGAACTGCCGGCGAGGGAGGCGACCATGTTGTTGGTCACATCCCGCTCGGTGATGCCCAGGCCGTTGGCACGCAGGCGGTCCACGTTCACTTGCAGCGACGGGTAGCCGGTGGACTGCTGGATGCGCAGGTCGGCGATGCCCGGGATATGCGACAGGCGACGCTCCAGCTCGACTGCGTAGGCGCGGTTTTCGGCGTCGCTGCGTCCGGAGATTTTCACGTCCAGCGGAGCCGGCGCACCGAAGTTGAGGATCTGGCTGCTGATGTCGGCGGGCAGGAAGGCGAAGTGGCTGCCGGGGAAGCTTTCGGGCAGGGCTTCACGCAGTTTTTTCACGTAGTCGGCGGTAGGTGCGTGGTCTTTTTTCAGGGTGACCTGAATGTCGCCATCCTGCGGGCCGATGGTACCGCTGCTGCTGTAGGCCATGTCGATGCCGCTGAGCGGGATGCCGATGTTATCGACAATGGTGTCGAGTTCTTCGGCGGGGATGACTTCGCGAATCCGTGCTTCGATGCGGTCGAAGGCAGCCGCGCTCTCTTCGATACGCGTGCCCAGCGGCAGGCGCACGTGCAAGGCCAGGGCACCGGCGTCGGTGGCCGGGAAGAAGTCCTGGCCCAGGCTCGGCAGCAGCAGGAACGACGCGAGGACGCAGGCCAGGAAGCCGAAGATGAAGCGCTTGCGATTGCCCAGTGCCAGCGTCAGCAGGCCGTGGTAGGTGTCGCGGATATTCGAGAAGTGCCGCTCGAAACCCTGCTGGAAATTCAGCAGCGATTGCAGCACGGCATTGCGCGGTTTGGTGTGCTGCTCGCCCTCGTGGTGGTTGATGAAGGCATCTTCCGGGTGATGCCCCGGCCCTTGTTCCGGCACATGGGGCTTGAGCAGGAACATCGCCAGGGTCGGCACCAGTGTGCGCGAAAGTATGAACGAACTGGCCATGGCAAAGATCACCGCCAGGGCCATCGGCCGGAACAGGTAGCCGGCGATGCCTTGCAGCAGGAACATCGGTACGAACACGATGCAGATGCACAGCAGCGAAACGAACGCCGGGCCGACGATTTGCGCGGCGCCGTCGAGGATCGCGGTCTTCACCGCCTTGCCTTGTTCCAGGTGCCAGTTGATGTTTTCGATGGTCACCGTGGCGTCGTCCACCAGAATCCCCACCGCCAACGCCAGCCCGCCGAGGGTCATGACGTTGAGGGTTTGCCCGGTGGCGGCCAGCAGTGCGATGGCCGAGAGCACCGCCAGGGGAATCGACGCGGCGATGATCAGGGTCGAACGCCAACTGCCGAGGAACAGCAGGATCATCGCACTGGTCAGCAGGGCGGCGATGATGCCTTCCTGGGCCACGCTGCCGACCGACTCTTTCACGAACACCGACGCGTCGCCCAGCAGTGATGTCTTCAATGACGGCGGCAGGGTTTCGTTGATGCGCGGCAGCATCTGGCGGATGCCGTCGATGATCGACAGGGTGGAGATGCTGCCGTTTTTCAATGCCGGCATCAGCACGGCGCGGTGGCCGTCGACGCGCACGATGTTGGTCTGCGGTGGCGAGCCGTCACGCACGTGGGCGACCTGGCCGATGGTGATCAGTGCACCGTCGACG
Source organism: Pseudomonas sp. SDO5271_S396 (assembly GCF_054071795.1). Taxonomy (NCBI): domain Bacteria; kingdom Pseudomonadati; phylum Pseudomonadota; class Gammaproteobacteria; order Pseudomonadales; family Pseudomonadaceae; genus Pseudomonas; species Pseudomonas sp. SDO5271_S396. Next base: position 5,958 of record NZ_JBSVWB010000040.1, on the reverse strand, counting down.
GTCTTGATCGGCAACTCGTTGAGTTCATCGATGGCCTTGGGGCTGTTGTTGAGCAGGATCGTGTATTCGTTGGGACCGAGCTTGGCGGTGCCCACCGGGATGATCTGGTTCTGCAGCGCCAGGGCATTGCCCACGTCCTGTGCCGACAGGCCTTTGGCGGCCAGCGCTTGCGGGTCGAGGTCGAGGGTAATCTGCCGTTGTTTGCCGCCCATTGGCGTAGGCATGGCCAGGCCGGGCAGGGCGCTCAGGGGCAGACGGATATTGTTCTGCACCAGGTCGCGGATTTTGGCTTCCGAGAGGCTGGGGCTGGAGAACGCCATTTGCAGAATCGGCACCGTGGAGGCGCTGTAGTTGAGGATCAGCGGCGGCGTGATGCCGGGCGGCATCTGCTTGAGCACGGTTTGTGACACGGCGGTCACTTGGGCGTTGGCGGTGCGGATGTCCACACCGGGTTGAAAGAAGATTTTGACGATGCCCATGCCGGGCAGCGATTGCGATTCGATGTGTTCGATGTCGTTGACGGTGGTGCTCAGGGAACGTTCGTAGGTGTAGATCACGCGGCCCGCCATGGCGTCCGGCGACAGGCCGTTGTACTGCCAGACCACGGCGACCACGGGGATGCCGATATCGGGGAATACATCGGTGGGGGTTCTCAGGGCCGCCATCGGCCCGATGATGCAGATGAATATGGCCAACACGATAAACGTGTACGGCTTTTGCAGTGCGGTCTTTACCAGCCCGAGCATGCGTGAACCTCCGTCGGTGCAGAATTGCAAACCCCGGCAGTCTTGCCCGACCCACCTAACACGCACCTTTCAGCGATATGAAGGAACATTTAGTCAGGGGCTGAAGATCGTTTCATATGTATTCATTTGTTCTACAAAGGGTGGCTCCTCAAGCTTGTAGCCCATCGGACGCGACACAGTTGAGTGCCGTCCACCGCGTTTATCGATGTCCTTTTGGAGCCCTGCCATGTCACTTAAACCTTTGTTGTTGATCCCCGCCCTGGGTGCTGTTTTGCTGCTGTCGGCCTGTGCCGGCCCAATCCCCAAGGCGGATCCGAGCGAAGCCTGGATCGGCCTGAAAGAAGAGGCACCGAATGACCTGATGGCGGAACGTGTGGATGGCAAGCGTGTGGATGACGGACGTTTCTTCGAGGTGACCCCGGGTGATCACAGCCTGGATGTGACGCTGTTCGAGGAGGAGCCCGGCGACGACAACCAGCAGGACTGCCAGGGGCGTGTCGAGTACAAGCACTTCAAGGCGGGTGAGCATTACACCCTGGTGGAGTCCAGCCTGGGTACCACCGTGCGCGCCTCGCTAAAAGACGGTCACGGCAAGGAAGTGGCGGCGACTCAAGACTTCAGTTGTATGCCGGGCTAAGCGTGGTGCGCCGCCGCTTTATGGGGTTTGGCGCGAACCGCAGGTTTGACGTGGGGGTGGTGGTGCCGACGGGTGATGCGCAACACCCCCCACAACATGGCGCCGGCTACCGCCAGCCAACCGCAGACCAACAGGAAAATCGTTGTTGCAAGGCTCATTCGGGCCTCCTTTCGCCCCGTACGGGGCACACACAGTCTTCTCAATGGACAGTCTAGCTACCTGACGGTTGCGTGCTATTGACCAATGGTCGAGTCCGTCCAACTTCTTTGCTATATCCGCACCCGTTGTATCAACACGATTGGGCTATGATCGTGGCCCTTACCGGCAGTTGATCAAGAGGGTAGAAAATTGCGGTTACGGTCGAACCTTAAAACATCCGTGTTGCTGGCCTGTGCCTTGGGCCTGGTCGCGTGCTCCGGGGCCCCGTCGAAGCTGCCTGGCTTGCCGGAGCGTGTCGAGCTCAATGGCGTGCCGACCTTTCGCAGTGAGGCGTATCAGAGCGGTCCTGCGGCTTTGGCCAGCATGCTGTCGCAACAAGGCATTGTGATGACACCGGGTCTGCTGGATAAACCTTTGCGCTTGCCGGGCGCCGAGGCGGACCTTGAACGCAATATGCAGGTGTTGGCGCGTGAGTACGGGCTGATGGTGTACCCATTGGATACCCGGTTGACAGCGGTGCTGGCACAAGTGGCGGCGGGGTATCCGGTGATGGCGCGGATCAATTCGAGCTTCTGGTCGGGGTCGCGGTATGTGGTGGTGGTCGGCTTCAACCAGCAGAAGAGCACCCTGGTGTTGCGCTCGGGACTGGACCGGCGGTTGCTGATGGGGTTCAGCGATTTCGAATCGGCGTGGAAGAGCGCCGGACAGTGGGCAATCCTGACTCAGCGTCCGAGCCAGTTGCCGGCGAATGTGGACGCGCAGCGCTGGCGCGAGGCGGCGAATGCGACGGCCCAGGCCGGCCAGGAGCAGGCGGCGGCGCAGGCCCTGAAAGTGTTGGCGGAGAAAAAGTAAAAAAGAACACTGCAAACCCCTGTGGGAGCGGGCTTGCATTCACAAAGGCATGGCGTGTTTAGCGGCGCACTTCGGCGGCGGTCGGGCGGTTCTTCAGGTTCTTGTCGGCCTTGTAGCGCAGAGCGACGTCAGGCACCGAGCCGCTCTTGCCGGTCTCGACCCAGTTGCGGATACGACCGGCATCGGCGAAATGGGTGAACTTGCCGAAGGCGTCCAGGATAACCAGTGACACCGGACGATTACCCATGCTGGTGACCAGCACCAGGCAGTGTCCGGCCTGGTTGGTGAATCCGGTCTTGGTCAGCTTGATGTCCCAATTGGCGCGGTTGATCAGGTGGTCGGTGTTGGAGAAACCCAGGGTGTAGTTGGGTTTACGGAACGCGACGGTCTTTTCCTTGGTGGTGCTCAGTTGGCTGAGCATCGGGTAGTGGCGCGCGGCGGCCAGCAGCTTGCTCAGATCACGGGCGGTGGACACGTTGTGGATCGACAGGCCGGTGGGTTCGACATAGTGGGTGCTGGTCATGCCCAGCGCCTTGGCCTTGGCGTTCATGGCGGCAATGAACGCTGGATAGCCACCTGGGTAGTGATGGGCCAGGCTGGCGGCGGCGCGGTTTTCCGAGGACATCAGGGCGATCAGCAGCATCTCTTTGCGCGGCATTTCGCTGCCGATTTTCACGCGGGAAAACACGCCTTTCATTTCCGGCGTGTCCTTGATGTTGATGTCGATGTATTCATCCATGTTCTGCTTGGCGTCCAGCACGACCAGGCCCGTCATCAACTTGCTCACCGAAGCGATGGGCACCACCACGTCGGGGTTGCTCGAATAAATGACCTTGTTGGTCTGCAGGTCCACCAGCATGGCACTGCCGGAAGCAATTTGCAGTTTGGAAGTATCACGCGGGGCCAAAGTGGTTTCGGCGGCGTGTGCGAAAGTGCCTGTAAGTGCAAAAAATAGGCTGACAATAGAGAGACGAATTTTCACGCGGGTGAACTCGCTAAAAAAGTAAGGAAATACCGTCCGGGAACGGCTTTTTGATAAATGCCGTTACATTTTAGGAGTATGGATCAGAAAGCGATAGAGAGCCTTTAAATAAAGGCGGTAAGACGATGATTGGTGAGGCTTGTATCGACGAAGTTTGGGGTTGGCGCTTCGAATCGGCTGTGGTTGATCGGGATTGTCGAAAGGTTTTAAGGGCGTCTGTGTTTAGGGTCAGCAGCGTGTCAACATTGGATTGACACGCTATCTTGACTTCGAGAGACTCGCACCTCATTTTCCAGGACTGGTAATTTATACAGGAGGGTAACCGATGAGAGATGCTCGCGCCGTCGCCCAGCAGATCCTGAATGAATGCTGGGCTGCTGGAATAACGGCTGTCACGCCCATGCAGTTGTTGAAGCTTGTGTACATCGCACAGGGTTACATGCTGGCAAGAAATGACGCCCCATTGATAAAAGAACCTGTTGAAGCGTGGCAATACGGCCCGGTGATACGGAGTGTCTATCAGGCTGTCAGGGACTTTCGCTCCGCTCCCGTGACGCATGTCCCCTATGCTCCAACTGAGCAGTTTCTGCCTCAGGAAGTTGCGGTAATGAGAGAGGTTGCGCAAGTTTATGGCGGTGCGGACGGGGTGAAGCTATCCGCCGCCACACACCAACCGGGTACACCCTGGAGCGTTGCCTGGACAACCTCTGGCATGAACTCGATCATTCCCAATGAGAGCATCAAGAATTTTTACCGCTACATCCTGAGCCAGCCTTCTCATTCAATGTTATGACAAGGCAAGTCGAGGGGGCGCCGCCATTGATCACGCCAACCAGTGTATTTGACGCGCCCACCCCGGTTGACGGGTCACCACTTCGTGATGTGTTTGATCGGGAGAAGCTTGCGTTTGAACGCAACAACCTGGATCAGGACCAGCGCCGCCGACACGACAATGATATTCACGGGTTGCGCAAATGGCATGCCTGGCTGTTGTTTGGGTTGACGGTCGGATGGATCGTTTTTCTGTGGGTCGCATTGCTTCTGGACGGGTTTGGACAGTGGTTCTTTCCAATCCCGGGAAGCTACAGATACATAAAATTCAACGTGTCGGATGCGGTCATGATCGCGTTCATGACCTCTACCACGACCACGGTGCTTGGTTTGTACGGCATCGCAGCCTATTGGCTGTACGGACGAGCAAAGTCGGGTGACGCGAAGACACCCCTCAAGAAAGATAAAAAGCCTGGACAATAAAAAGCCCCGCGATAAGGCGGGGCTTTTCAGTACGGCCGGCTATCAGCCGTGCAGGGTTTCTGCGGCGTACAGGGTGTTTTCCAGCAGGCAGGCGCGGGTCATCGGACCGACGCCGCCAGGTACCGGGGTGATCCAGCCGGCGCGGGGCAGGGCGGTTTCGTACACCACGTCGCCGACCAGCTTGCCATCGTCCTGGCGGTTGATGCCCACGTCGATGACAATCGCGCCTTCCTTGATCCACTCGCCCTTGACCAGCCCCGGCTTGCCGGCGGCGACCACCACCAGATCGGCGCGGCCAACGTGGCCGGCGAGGTCCTTGGTGAAACGGTGGGTGACGGTCACGGTGCAACCCGCCAGCAGCAATTCCATGGCCATGGGACGGCCAACGATGTTGGAGGCGCCAACGACCACGGCATCGAGGCCGTACAGATCAACCCCGGTGCTTTCCAGCAGGGTCATGATGCCTTTCGGGGTGCATGGGCGCAGCAGCGGGATACGCTGGGCCAGGCGGCCGACGTTGTAAGGATGGAAACCGTCGACGTCTTTGTCGGGACGAATGCGCTCCAACAGTTTGGAAGCGTCCAGGTGCTCGGGCAGCGGCAGTTGGAGCAGGATGCCGTCGATGTTCGGGTCATCGTTGAGGCCGTCGATCAGCTCGGTGAGGGCCTGCTGGGTGGTGTCGCAAGGCAGGTCGTAGGCCTTGGAGATAAAGCCGACCTCTTCACAGTCTTTACGCTTGTGCGAGACATAAACCTGAGAGGCAGGATCGCTGCCGACCAGGATCACCGCGAGGCCCGGGGTGCGCAGGCCTTGCTGGCGGCGCTCGGTGACTCGTTGGGCGATCTGCTGGCGCAGGCTGGCGGCGATTGATTTGCCGTCGATAAGTTGTGCAGTCATTACGCGTGATTAACCATCGAGAGGGGGAAGAAAAGTGCGCGCATTCTCGCACGCCAAGGCGTGAGGGCAAAGGCGCTTGGTCTGCAAATTGCCCTAACCCCTTAAATAAAATCAGTTTTTTTCAAAAAAGATTTGACGGCTTTCGAGGCCGTCTATACTATTCGTCGCACTTGTCGGGCACAGCCTAGCACTGGTTAAGAAGGTCGAGCGGAATTGTTGTTCTGCAAGGCTGGAAGCACTTAGTTTGTAATCCTCCAAGAGTACAGATTAATAAGGCGCCCGTAGCTCAGCTGGATAGAGCATCCGCCTTCTAAGCGGATGGTCGCAGGTTCGAGTCCTGCCGGGTGCGCCATTAGGCAGCTTTGGCACAAGTAGCGCAATATGGTGGGCGTAGCTCAGTTGGTAGAGCACAGGATTGTGACTCCTGTTGT
>NZ_JBSVWB010000039.1:0-57321 GCF_054071795.1 Pseudomonas sp. SDO5271_S396 | reverse complement strand
TCGGACCACAATCCCTTGTGGGAGCGGGCTTGCCCGCGAAGCGCAGGCTTTTTACTTTTTCAGCGCCTCGGCACCCTGCAACGGCTCATCACCCAGCAGCAAATCCTTGTCATGGCCGACCTGTTCCTCTTCGAACAGGCGCCAGGTGCGGTCGCCTTCCACGCCCAGCAGTTCGACGAAACGGCGACCTTCGACCTTGTCGGTAACCTGGCCGATGTAGCGCCCTGCTTCGCTGTCACTGCGGGCCAGGTTGATCTTGCGATCCTTTTCGGGCTGGGTCGGGGAAATCAGATTCAGTTCCAGGGTGTTCGGGTTGCTGTTGCCGGTGAGGTGCAGTTCGACTTCACCGGTCAGCGCATCCAGGTGCAGTTTGGCGCGCAGTTGCAGGGTCTGGGCCAGCAGTTCGCGGTCCAGGGAGCGGTTGATGCCTTTGCCGGCCTCGTAGTAGTTGTCGTTGACCAGGTTGTCCGGGTTTTTTACCGCGATGGTCACCATGGACAACGTCAGGGTCACCGAGCAGGCCAGGATCCCGATGATGATCCAAGGCCAGAGGTGCTTGTACCAAGGGCTTGTGGCAGTTGCTGTGGACATTGTCGGGCTCTCTTTCAACGAACTTGTGGGCCGATGAATCGGCTCTTGGCTTCAATATGGACGCTGGCGTCATCGGCATCGGTAAGGATGAATTTCACCTCGTTGGTGCTCGACGGCAGTTGTTCCGGCGCGCTCGACAGCTCTACCGGCATGCTGACGATATCACCGGCCGCCACCTTGATTTCGCGCCGGCCTTGCAGCTTGAGGTCCGGCAGGCCTGCCGCGTCGAGTACGTAAGTGTGGTCGCGCTGGTCCTTGTTCATGATCTTCAGGCTGTAGACGTTTTCGATGCGGCCTTCGGCGTTCTCGCGGTAGAGCACGCGGTCCTTGCTCACGTCGAAACCCACCAGCGAACGCATGAAGAACGCCGTCACCAACAGGCTGATCATCGCCAGCAACACCAGCGCATAGCCGATCAGGCGCGGGCGCAACGTGTGGGTCTTCTGCCCGGACAGGTTGTGTTCGGTGGTGTAGCTGATCAGGCCGCGCGGGTATTCCATCTTGTCCATGATGTTGTCGCAGGCGTCGATGCATGCTGCGCAGCCGATGCATTCGATCTGCAGGCCGTCGCGGATATCGATGCCGGTGGGGCAGACCTGCACGCACATCGTGCAATCGATACAGTCACCCAGGCCCTGGGCCTTGTAGTCGATACCTTTCTTGCGCGGGCCACGTGCTTCGCCACGGCGCGGGTCGTAGGAGACGATCAGGGTGTCCTTGTCGAACATCACGCTCTGGAAGCGCGCGTAGGGGCACATGTAGATACACACCTGTTCGCGCAGCCAGCCGGCGTTGCCGTAGGTGGCGAGGGTGAAAAAACCGACCCAGAAATACGACCAGCCATCGGCCTGGCCGGTGAAGAAGTCGAACACCAGTTCGCGGATCGGTGAGAAGTAGCCGACAAAAGTCATGCCGGTGACAAAACCGATCAGTAGCCACAGGGTGTGCTTGCTGAACTTGCGCAGGAATTTGTTGGCGCCCATCGGCGCTTTATCGAGCTTGATGCGTTGGTTGCGGTCGCCTTCGGTGATTTTTTCGCACCACATGAATATCCAGGTCCACACGCTTTGCGGGCAGGTGTAACCGCACCAGACGCGTCCGGCATACACGGTGATGAAGAACAGGCCAAAGGCCGCCACGATGAGAATGCCCGAGAGCAGGATGAAGTCCTGGGGCCAGAAGGTCGCGCCGAAAATGAAGAATTTGCGCTCGGGCAGGTTCCACCATACTGCCTGGTGGCCGCCCCAGTTCAGCCACACGGTGCCGAAGTAGAGCAGGAACAGCAAGGCGCCACCGAGCATGCGCAAATTGCGGAACAGGCCGGTGAAGGCACGGGTGTAGATTTTCTCTCGCGAGGCGTAGAGATCGACGGTCTTGGCAGGCGGGGTAACGTCATGTACCGGTATCTGGTTGCTCATCATTGCATCCCACGGCGGTGGAGATTTGCCTCGGCCAGTACGTGCCGGTCGGGGTCAAAACAGGCTGTTGCAGTGTCGTTATGATACGCCTCCATTGCTGCTGATCGGGGGCGACCTACGTGACCTGGATCAATTGATCTGGCAAGTAGGCTCGGTTTTGGCTGGCTCGGTCGTCAAAAACGAAGGAGGTCCCCTGTGGGAGCGGCCTTGCTCGCGAATGCGATGCGTCAGTCGCAAATCAAGTTGACTGATACACCGCATTCACAAGCAAGCCCGCTCCCGCACTTACTGCTCCTCGGCCTTCTTGTCCCCATGGGACAAGCTGTACACATACGCCGCCAGCAAGTGCACCTTATCGTTACCCTGCAATTGTTCCTGCGCAGGCATCTGGCCCTGGCGACCGTAGCGAATGGTTTGCTGCAACTGGGCGAAGCTCGAACCGTAGATGAACGCACCCGGGTGGGTGAGGTCTGGCGCGCCCATGGCGGGGGTGCCCTTGCCTTGCGGGCCGTGGCAGGCCACGCAGTTGGCGGCGAAGAGTTTCGCACCGTTGGCGACGTCGGCCTTTGCGCCTTCCGGCAGTTTGCGGCCATCGAGGTTGGTCACCACAAAGCCCGCCACGTCGGCCACGCCTTGTTCGCCGATGACGTCGGCCCAGGCCGGCATCACCGCGTGGCGGCCTTTCATGATGGTTTCCTTGATGGTGGCCGGTTCGCCACCCCAGCGCCAGTCGGCATCGGTCAGGTTGGGAAAGCCGTAAGCGCCCTTGGCGTCGGAGCCATGGCACACCGAGCAGTTGGATGCGAACAGGCGACCGCCCATCTTCAAGGCTTGCGGGTCCTTGGCCACTTCTTCAATCGGCATCGAGGCGAATTTGGCGAAGATCGGGCCGAACTTGGCGTCCGACCGTGCCATTTCCTTTTCCCATTCATGCACGCCGGTCCAGCCGGTCTGGCCGTTGGCGAACGGGGTTTGCTTGTCGTTGTCGAGGTAGTTGTAGCCCGGCAGCAGGCCCTTCCAGTTGCCCAGGCCCGGGTACAGCGCCAGGTAGCTCAGGGCGAAGACGATGGTGCCGACGAACAGCATGAACCACCACTTGGGCAACGGGTTGTCATACTCCTCGATGCCGTCGAACGAATGGCCGACGGTTTCGTCGGTTTGCTCGGCGCGCTGCCCCCTGCGGGTCGACAGCAGCAGCCAGGTCAGGGCGAAAATGGTACCCAGACTGAGGACTGTGACGTACAGACTCCAGAACGTAGTCATTCTTTGTTACTCCTAGAAGCTTGCTCGACGTGCTTGATGGCTTCGGGATCATCCGCAAAGGGCAGCATGGTCGCGTCGTCAAACTCCGACTTGCGCCGTGGACTGAACACCCACAACGCCAGGCCGACAAAGGCCACCATCACGACAACGGTGCCCAGGCCTCGAATCATCCCGATATCCATGAAGGTCACCGTTTGCTTTTGATGAGGGTGCCCAGGCCTTGCAGGTAGGCCACCAAGGCGTCCATTTCGGTCTTGCCCTTCACGGCTGCGGCTGCACCGGCGATATCTTCATCGGTGTAGGGCACGCCCAGGGTGCGCAAGACTTCCATCTTCTTCGCGGTGTCCTTGCCGTCGAGCTTGTTTTCCACGAGGAACGGATACGCCGGCATTTTCGACTCCGGCACCACGTTGCGCGGGTTGTACAGGTGCGCACGCTGCCAGTCATCGGAGTAACGCCCGCCGACACGGGCCAGGTCCGGCCCGGTGCGCTTGGAGCCCCACAGGAACGGGTGGTCCCACACGCTTTCGCCGGCCACCGAGTAATGGCCGTAGCGTTCGGTTTCGGCGCGGAACGGACGGATCATCTGCGAGTGGCAGCCGACACAACCGTTGGCGATGTAGACGTCGCGGCCTTCCAGTTCAAGGGCGGTGCGCGGCTTCATGCCTTCCACCGGCTTGTTGGTCACGTCCTGGAAAAACAGCGGAACGATCTGGGTCAGGCCGCCGATGCTTACGGCGATGACCATGAAGAAGGCCAGCAGGCCGATATTCTTCTCGACTACTTCATGCTTCATCAGTGCGCTCCCACAACGGCGATCTTGGCGGCGGCTTCGGCTTCGGCAGGGTCGGAGGCACGTACGGTGCGCCAGACGTTGTAGGCCATGAACAGCATGCCGGCGGCGAAGAACGCACCGCCCAGGGCGCGGACGATGTAGCCCGGGTGGCTGGCTTGCAGCGCTTCGACAAAGGAGTAGGTGAGGGTGCCGTCATCGTTGATCGCGCGCCACATCAGGCCTTGGGTGATGCCGTTGACCCACATCGAGGCGATGTAGAGCACGGTGCCGATGGTGGCCAGCCAGAAGTGCGCGTTGATCAGCCCGACGCTGTGCATCTGCACGCGACCGAACAGTTTGGGAACCATGTGGTACACCGCGCCGATGGAAATCATCGCCACCCAGCCGAGGGCGCCGGCGTGCACGTGGCCGATGGTCCAGTCGGTGTAGTGGGACAGCGAGTTGACGGTCTTGATCGCCATCATCGGCCCTTCGAAGGTCGACATGCCGTAGAACGCGAGCGACACCACCAAAAAGCGCAGGATCGGGTCGGTGCGCAGCTTATGCCAGGCGCCCGAGAGGGTCATCATGCCGTTGATCATGCCGCCCCAACTGGGGGCCAGCAGGATGATCGACATCGCCATGCCCAGGGACTGTGCCCAGTCCGGCAATGCGGTGTAGTGCAAGTGGTGCGGGCCGGCCCAGATGTACAGGGTGATCAGCGCCCAGAAGTGCACGATGGACAGTCGATAGGAGTAGATCGGACGCTCGGCCTGTTTGGGCACGAAGTAGTACATCATCCCCAGGAAGCCGGTGGTCAGGAAGAACCCCACGGCGTTGTGGCCGTACCACCACTGGATCATCGCGTCCGTCGCCCCGGAGTAGGCCGAGTAGGACTTGAACAGGCTGACCGGCAGCGAAGCATGGTTGACGATGTGCAGCATCGCCGTCACCAGGATGAACGCGCCGTAGAACCAGTTGCCCACGTAGATGTGCTTGGTCTTGCGCTTGACGATGGTGCCGAAGAACACCACGGCGTAGGTCACCCAGACGATGGCCAGAAAAATGGCGATGGGCCATTCCAGCTCGGCGTATTCCTTGGTGGTGGTGTAGCCCAGCGGCAGGGTGACGATGGCACCCAGGATGACCGCTTGCCAGCCCCAGAAGGTGAAGGCCGCAAGGCTGTCGGAGATCAGTCGCGTCTGGCAGGTTCGCTGCACGACATAGTAGGAGGTGGCAAACAATGCACAACCACCGAAGGCGAAGATCACCAGGTTGGTGTGCAGTGGGCGCAGGCGACCGAAGGTCGTCCATGGCAAACCGAAATTCAATTCCGGCCAAACCAGTTGCGAGGCGATGAACACCCCGAGCCCCATGCCAAGGATCCCCCAGACCACCGTCATGATGGTGAACTGGCGGACTACCTTATAGTTATAAGCAGTCGGACTGATTGCTGTGCTCATTCTAAGGTTCCACGGTTCAGGTTTTTTTATAGGTAAAATCGGCCGCAAGTATGTAGAAAGCGAGGGGCCATTGCAACGCAATGACTGACCTGTATCAATGCGTTCCACGCCAGATTCTGCGCCCTTTCCCTGTTTTGAGTAGGGACAAAATACAAAATGGAAAGCTGATCGAGTGGACAGGAAAATTTCGGCTCGTGACGGGAGTCGTCGCGTATGCCAGAACCGGTCCGCTGTGCAGGGAAGCGTAGACCCGAATGGCGGGAGGGGAAAGTTGTGCGTTGGAGGGGGTGTGACAAAAGGTCGCGAAGTCTCGGCGGGGGAAAGGGCGGTTATTCGTCCCAGGGATTGATCACCGTCACGCCACTGGATTTGAAGTCACTGCGATTGCGTGTGAACACGGTGAGTCCGTGTATCCGCGCGGTCTTGCTGGCCGGGCTAGCAAGACAGTGCGCAAAAAGCGTTGGCGAACACCAGGCCAGATCTATTTATGCGTGAAAACTCTTCATGGATTGGAACCGGCTAGGCCTTTTTCCCACATAGGAAAAGCAAATAGGCAGTAGGACTTCCAGTTAAGGAGAATTTGATGAGTGTTAACGCAATGTCCAATCACGCCATGCACGCTATGCAGCCGGCGTCGCAACTTTCGGCAAAACCGGGCACCGACAATCCGTTCACGCGAATGAGTGAGGCGCAATTGGTCAGGCATCTCTACGCTAATTTCGACAGGTTCACCGACCCTAAGCAGCCAGGCGTTGTCACGCGTCAATCCCTTGAGCGCATCGCGTATAGCTCCACGCAGTCTGGTATCAGCGCCGAAGATTCGCAGTTTGCACGGGCGCTGCTGGAAAACCATGGCCTCATGGACAAGCTGGACACCTATGGCAGGTCCAGACACGACGGAAAAATTAAACGGGAAAGTGCCCTTGCCGTCGCCTCCCCTGAGTACCAGCGGTTCAGTACCATGAGCGATAAGGAGATGTCCGACTACTTGATTGATCATTTCGATACGTTCAAGGAGTCCCCGGAAACTTTTAGCGCGTCCGGGCCCGATCTGGGGGTGACTATTTGGTCACTTGAGGATGTAGCCCTTTGGCCGAAGTCGCCTCTTGAGGCGAAGATGTTTGCGCATGAGTTGCTGGATCGCCCCGAGCTGATGAGTCGGCTGGGATTGAAGGATCGGGGCAGCCGAGTGACCCAACAATCTCTCGTGATCGCTCAGTCCAATCTTCCGTAAGTGCAACAATCAACGCTGTCGGTCTGATTGAAGCCACTGCAACCTGACAAAAAGCCCCGTCAGTATTCACTGTGCGGGGCTTCGTAGTGGGCGAGGGCTGATTACTCCTGCGTCTTCTGCTCCCCATGGGACAAGCTGTAAACATACGCGGCCAACAAGTGCACTTTGTCATTGCCCTGCAACACGTCCTGCGCCGGCATCTGGCCCTGGCGGCCATGGCGGATGGTCTGCTGCAACTGCGCCAGGCTGGTGCCGTAGATGAAGCCGGCGGGTTCGGTCAGGTCAGGTGCGCCCATGGCTTCCATGCCGTGGCCTTCCGGACCATGGCAAGCCACGCAAGTGGTGTTGAATGCAGTTTTACCGGCACCCAGGTCGGCCGTGTTGTCGGCCGGCAGAGGCAGCTTGGCCAGGTCATGACGCACGTAGGCAGCGACGTTCTTCACACCCTCGTCGCCGAGCATGTCACCCCAGGCCGGCATCGCCGCATGACGCCCATTCATGATCGTCGTTTTGATCGCGTCGGCCGAACCGCCCCAGCGCCAGAGCGTGTCCGCCAGATTCGGGAAGCCGTACGCGCCCTTGGCATCCGAGCCATGGCACACCGCGCAGTTGGAGGCGAACAGGCGCGCCCCCATTTTCAGCGCCTGCGGATCCTTGGCGACCTCTTCCACCGGCATCGCCGCGAATTTGGCGAAGATCGGCCCGAACTTGGCGTCGGCCCTGGCCATTTCCCTGTCCCATTCCCTGGTCTGGGTCCAACCGTCTTCATAGCCTGGCAACACACCTTTCCAGTTGCCCAGGCCCGGGTAGAGGATCAGGTAGCCGACCGCAAACACCAGGGTGCCGACGAACAGCATGAACCACCACTGGGGCAGCGGGTTGTCGTATTCCTCGATACCATCGAAGGCGTGGCCCATGGTCTGGTCCAGGCTGCCCTTGGTTTCGCCCTTGCGGGTGCCGATCAGCAGCCAGGTCAGGCCGATCAGGCTGCCGAGGGTCAGTACGCAGATCCATGTACTCCAGAACAGGGTCATGGCTGTGGGCTCCTTGTTGCAGGCTCGTCATGAGCGTCGGATGGAGAAGGTTCATCGGCGAACGGCAGCAGGCGCGCCTGCTCGAATTCCGCATTGCGTTGGCGGTTGAACACCCACAGCGACAGGCCGATGAAGGCGATGGCGACCACCAGCGTGCCGAGGCCGCGGACGGTGCCGGCATCGAATTCAAATCCCATGGCTCACCTCTTGCTCTTGATGGCAGTGCCGAGCACTTGCAGGTAGGCAACCAGCGCGTCCATCTCGGTCTTGCCCTTGAGGCTGGCCACGGCACCGCTGATGTCGTCGTCGCTGTAGGGCACGCCAAGGGTGCGCATGACTTTCAACTTGGTCTCAGTGTGACTGCTGTCGACCTGGGCGGTGACCAGCCACGGGTAGGCCGGCATTTTCGACTCGGGCACCACGTTGCGCGGGTTGTACAGGTGCGCGCGGTGCCAGTCGTCCGAGTAGCGCGCGCCGACGCGCGCCAGGTCCGGCCCGGTGCGCTTGGAGCCCCACAGGAACGGGTGGTCCCACACGCTTTCGCCGGCCACCGAATAGTGGCCATAGCGCTCGGTCTCGGCACGGAACGGGCGGATCATCTGCGAGTGGCACTGTACGCAACCTTCGCGAATGTAGATATCACGGCCTTCCAGTTGCAGCGCGGTATAAGGCTTCATGCCATCGACCGGGGTGTTGGTCACATCCTGGAAGAACAGCGGGACGATCTGGGTCAGGCCGCCGATGCTCACGGCCAGTACCATGAGCAGCATCAGCAGGCCGACGTTCTTTTCAATCGTTTCGTGTTTCATCTTGAACTCCTCAGGCCAACTGCGCGGTGGTGACGGCTTCGACAGGTTGCGCCGAACGCACGGTGCGCCAGGTGTTGTAGGCCATCAGCAGCATGCCGCCGAGGAACACCGCACCGCCCACCAGCCGCACGATGAAGCCCGGATGGCTGGCCACCAGGGTTTCGACGAAGGAGTAGGTCAAGGTGCCGTCTTCGTTGACCGCACGCCACATCAGGCCCTGGGCGATGCCGTTGACCCACATCGAGGCGATGTAGAGCACGGTGCCGATGGTGGCCAGCCAGAAATGCGCGTTGATCAGGCCGAGGCTGTACATCTGCTCGCGGCCGAAGACTTTCGGGATCATGTGGTACAGCGCGCCGATGGAGATCATCGCCACCCAGCCGAGAGCGCCGGCGTGGACGTGGCCGATGGTCCAGTCGGTGTAGTGGGAGAGGGCGTTGACGGTCTTGATCGCCATCATCGGGCCTTCGAACGTCGACATGCCGTAGAAGGCCAGGGAGACGACCAGGAAGCGCAGGATCGGGTCGCTGCGCAGCTTATGCCAGGCGCCCGAGAGGGTCATCATGCCGTTGATCATGCCGCCCCAGCTCGGGGCCAGCAGGACCAGCGACATCACCATGCCCAGCGACTGCGCCCAGTCCGGCAGCGCGGTGTAGTGCAAATGGTGGGGGCCGGCCCAGATGTACAGGGTGATCAGCGCCCAGAAGTGCACGATGGACAGGCGATAGGAATACACCGGGCGTTCGGCCTGCTTGGGCACGAAGTAATACATCATCCCCAGGAAACCGGCGGTGAGGAAAAAGCCGACGGCGTTGTGCCCGTACCACCACTGCACCATGGCATCCGTCGCACCGCCGTAGAGAGAGTAGGACTTGGTCAGGCTGACCGGGATTTCCAGGTTGTTGACGATATGCAGGATGGCCACGGTGATGATGAACGCACCGAAGAACCAGTTGCCGACGTAGATATGCTTGGTGGTGCGCTTCATCACCGTGCCGAAGAACACGATGGCGTAGGCCACCCAGACGATGGTGATGAGGATGTCGATCGGCCATTCCAGTTCGGCGTACTCCTTGGAACTGGTGTAGCCCAGTGGCAAGGTGATCGCGGCCAGAAGAATGACAAGCTGCCAGCCCCAGAAGCAGAACGCGGCGATTTTCGGCGCGAACAGCTGTGTCTGGCAGGTGCGCTGCACCGAATAGAACGAGCTGGCGAACAGTGCGCAACCACCAAAGGCGAAGATCACCGCGTTGGTGTGCAATGGGCGCAACCTGCCGAAGCTGGTCCACGGCAGGTCGAAGTTGAGCGCAGGCCAGACCAATTGGGCGGCGAGAAAAACCCCGAGGCCCATGCCGACGATGCCCCACACCACCGTCATAATGGCGAATTGGCGGACCACCTTGTAGTTATAGGTGGTACTTAAAGTAGTGTTCATGGTTCCCCATCCACGGTTCAACCCAAGCCAGTGCGGCACTTGGGCTGGAGTTATAGGCAGACTAAAAAGCGAGGCAAGCATGGGCAAAGAGCACAAGGCCAGTATTGACGGGGATCAATGGGCGCAGTGTGTGCGGGAGCGGGGTTGGTTGTGGGATGTCGCGACAGGCGCCGGCGCGGATACGCCGGTGACCTTGATCCTGGCCCACGGCGCCGGCGCCCCGATGGACTCAGCGTTCATGAGCGACATGGCTGCACGCCTTGCCGCGCACGGCGTGAACGTGCTGCGCTTCGAGTTTCCCTACATGGCCCAACGCCGTGTGGACGGTGGCAAGCGTCCGCCGAACCCGGCGCCCAAACTGCTGGAGGCCTGGCGTGAGGTGTACACCGAGGTGCGACGTCATGTCGCTGGGAAACTGGCGGTTGGCGGCAAGTCCATGGGCGGGCGCATGGCCAGTTTGCTCGCCGATGAGTTGGGTGCCGACGGACTGGTGTGTCTGGGCTATCCGTTCTATGCGGTGGGCAAGCCTGGGAAACCTCGGGTCGAGCATCTCGCCGGGCTGAAGACGTCGACCTTGATCGTGCAAGGCGAACGCGATGCCCTGGGCAATCGGGAGGCGGTGGAAGGGTATGGGTTGTCGCCGAGCATCGAGGTGATGTGGCTGGTGGCGGGGGATCATGACTTGAAGCCGTTGAAGGCGTCGGGGTTCAGCCATGAGCAGCATCTGGAGGCGGCGGCGGTGAAAGTGGCTGAGTTTCTTGGTGGCTGTTAGGGCCTCTTCGCAGGCAAGCCAGCTCCCACATTGGACGGGGTTCACAGATTTTGATTTGTGAATGCATTCAAGTGTGGGAGCTGGCTTGTCGAGTCGTCGCACCGCTGCGAAAGCGGTTTATCGGTTGAAACGCTCTACCAGCGAATACTGGGTATTGGCGGTATGGGTCAGCTCTTCACTCAACTGCGCCGAGTTCAGGGCCTGCTCCGACGTCTGATCCGCCAGCAACGCAATGGTGCTGATATTGCGGCTGATCTCTTCGGCGACCGAGCTTTGCTCTTCGGTCGCTGCGGCGATCTGGGTGGTCATGTCGGTGATATGCGCCACTGCCTCGCTGATGCCCACCAGTGCCTCATCGGCCTCCATCACTCGCGCTACGCCTTCTTCGGCCTGGCGATGCCCGGCGTCCATGGTTTGCACGGCGGCGCTGGCGGTTTGCTGCAGTTTGGCGATCAGGGTATGGATCTGACCGGTGGACTCGGCAGTGCGCTGAGCCAGTTGACGAACTTCGTCCGCGACCACCGCAAAACCACGGCCCATCTCACCGGCACGGGCCGCTTCGATGGCAGCATTCAAGGCCAGCAGGTTGGTCTGGTCGGCGATGCCTTTGATCACATCGACCACGCCGCCGATTTCATCGCTGTCCTTGGCCAGCTGGGTCACGGTCACGCCGGTTTCACCCACTGCGACGGACAGGCGCTGAATCGCCTCGCGGGTTTCCCCGGCGATGTCGCGACCACGGCCGGTCAGGCGGTTGGCTTCCTGGGTCGCATCGGCCGTGCGCTGCACATGGCTGGCGACTTCCTGGGTGGTCGCCGCCATCTGGTTGACCGCGGTGGCCACTTGTTCGGTTTCGACGCGCTGGCGTTCCAGGCCGCTGGAGCTGTTGTGCGCCAGGGTATTGGACTGCGCCGCCTGATCGTTGAGGTGTTCGGCGGTGTCCTGCAAACGTGTGAGGCACGTCTTCAGGCGTGCCTCCTGGCTGAGGATCGACATCTCCAGCCGTGCCTGGGCGCCACGGCTGTCGGTGTACATCTGCGCGATCAACGGGTCGGAGGTGGTCTGTTCCGCCAGGCGCAGCAGGCGCTTGAGGCCACGTTGCTGCCAGCTCAGGCCCAGCAGGCCCAGCGGCACCGACAACGCCGCCGCCAGGGCGAAGCCCCAGTGGGAATTGAGTGACGCGCCGATCATGAAGCTCAACTGGCTCACCAGAATAAAGGGCAGCCAGTCCTGCAACACCGGCAGCCATTTATCGCGCTGTGGAACGGCAGACTTGCCCTGGTTGAGGCGTTGATAGAGCGCTTCGGCCCGGCGGATCTGCTCGGCGGTGGGCTTGATACGCACCGATTCGTAGCCGATCACCTGGTTGCCATCGAAGACCGGCGTCACATAGGCGTTGACCCAATAGTGATCACCGCTCTTGCAGCGGTTCTTGACGATGCCCATCCATGGCAAGCCTTGTTTGAGCGTGGCCCACATGTGCGCGAACACCGCCGCCGGAACGTCTGGGTGACGCACCAGGTTGTGCGGCGCACGTACCAGTTCGTCACGGGTGAACCCACTGATCTCGACAAACGCGTCGTTGCAGTAAGTGATCACACCCTTGGCATCGGTGGTGGAGATCAACCGTTGCTGAGCGGGGAAGGTACGTTCGCGCTGGGTAACGGGTTGGTTATTACGCATGATTGTTCAATCCGCAAGGCTTTGAGGGGGTATCGGCGGTTGCAGGCATTTATTTAGCTTATTTTTTGCAACAATCAGCCGGCCAGCATCGGGTACGTAAACAAACCGAAGTGAAGCAGGTTCAAGCCGAAGTGCGTCGCCACCGCAGCACCCAGTCCGCCGAAGCGATAGGCCAAGCCATACCCGATGCCCGCGATCGTCGCCAGGAGCACCCAGTACCAGCCCGCCCCGACATGCACCAGGCCGAACAGCAACGAAGCCAGCAGCAGCGCCAGGTTCTCGCCGTAGGGTAGGTGTTTGAGGCGCTGGCTGAGCCCGCCCTGAATGTAGCCGCGGAACAGTGTTTCCTCCACCAGGGTCACCAGCAGCAGGTTGTTGAGTACCCACAGCCAAGACTGGTCCGGCCACTTGGGCGCCCAGTCGATCACGCCCAGCAGGTTCGCCAGGCCCAGCGCAACAATGGCCGTCAGCGTCAACGCCAGTGCGGTCACGCAGATCGACAGGCGCAAGGTGCGCCGCGCCACGATCCATGGGCAGGCCAGCAGCAGCCAGAAACCAATCAGCGGTTTGTCCTGGTTCAGGTACATCGAGAAGGGCACTGCGTCAGCGGTAAACCGTTGAGGGGCGATGGCGCGACCGTTGTAGAAGCCCGGTAACCAGTGCATGGCCAGGCCCAATGCCAGCACGATGAACAAGCCGTGGCCAAGGTAGCGTGCCCAGGGCGTGCGTTGCTGGCGCACGGCGTAGCCGGCCAGTAACAGCAGGGCGATGGACAGTGCCGCCAGTGCGCCCAGTTGCCCGTAGGCGAGGGCCAAAACGTAGCCGATGGAAAGAAGCGCCAGGTACAGCCAGGGCAGTGCGATCATGGGGAGCATCCTTGAAAAAACTCGGCGGCATTATAGCGACGGGTCTTGCCGACCCGCATGAAAACTCCGCCACGCGCGGGTGTTCATGAAGTGTTTGCAAAACGTATCCGCGGCTGGTTATAGTCGCCGCGTCTTCATCCCTTCACACAAGATCAGCCCATGCCAGCTCTCCAGCGCACAGTGGTAGTCGATTCAGCGGTCAACGCTGCGGTCGTGCCGTGCGGGAACCAGCAGCCTGTGCAGATCAGTCATTACCCACCTCCTGTCAGTAGCACGCCGGTGTACGCAGTCGTATCACCGCCGGGTGTTGGCATTTCGGGCTGATCAGCTGATCGCTGTTCCCGTCTGCCCACCTCAAAAACACTACTGAGTTTCAGCGCTTGCTGAATTGGCTTCTTGTCTGATGACAGGTGGTATTCATGTCTGTTCTTTCGAAACAATCCGTGGCCGCGGCGGCCTCGACGAGCCTGTTTGTCCTGCTGTGGAGCAGTGGGGCGATTTTCTCCAAATGGGGCCTGGCCCACGCTTCACCCTTTGCCTTTCTGCTGATCCGTTTTGCCATTGCCCTGATGGGCTTGGTGGTGCTGATTCCGGTTCTGCGGTTGAAGCTGCCGCGTCCCGGCAAACCCTTGCTCTACGCGGTATCGACCGGGCTGGTGTTGCTCGGGGCCTATCAGATTTTCTATCTGCTGGCCTTGAACCTTCACGTCACGCCGGGGGTGATGGCTACCATCATGGGCGTGCAGCCGATCCTCACTGTGGTGCTGATGGAGCGTCAGCGTTCGTTGAGCCGCGTGTTCGGCCTGGGGCTTGGGTTGGCGGGGCTGGTCATGGTGGTCTATCAGGGCATCGGTGTGTCCGGCATGTCCCTGGCGGGCATGCTGTGCGGGCTGCTGGCCCTGGCCAGCATGACTTTCGGCTCGATCATGCAGAAGCGCATTACCGACAACCCGCTGGGCACACTGCCGGTGCAGTACCTGGCGGGGCTGCTGCTGTGTGCGGTGTTTGTACCGTTCCAGCCGTTCCATTTTGAACACGGCACCGGCTTTTACCTGCCGGTGCTGTGGATGGGGCTGGTGGTGTCCGTGCTGGCGACGCTGTTGCTGTACCGCCTCATCGCCCGGGGCAATCTGGTGAATGTCACCAGTCTGTTCTACCTGGTGCCGGCGGTGACGGCGGTGATGGACTACCTGATCTTCGGCAACCGGCTGGCGCTGCTGAGCCTGCTGGGGATGGGGTTGATCATCATCGGCCTGGTGTTTGTGTTCCGCAAACACTGATGGATGCCGCTGCAGGAGCCGGCATGCCGGTTCCTACAGCGGTTTGGCCAATTTGCCCGGTCGCAGCACCAGCCACAACGCGCCCGCAATCAACACACCGCCATACAGATGCGCCATCGACAGGGGTTCATCGAGCAGTAACGCGCCCCACAGCACGCCGAACGGCGGAATCATGAAGGTCACGGTCATCGACTTCACCGGGCCGATGGCGGACAGCAGGCGGAAGTACAGAATGTAGGCGAACGCGGTGCACACCAGGCCCAGCCCCAGCAACGACAGCCACACATTCCAGCCGCCCCAACTGGCAGGCGGATGGCTGATGGCGTTGTAGACAAACAACGGCAGCAGTAACAGTGTGGCCCCGAGCATGCTGCCCAGGGCCGAAAGGCGGCTGTCCAGCCCACCTTGCTGGTCCAGCCAGCGTCGGGCGAGAAAGCCGGCAAAGCCATAGCAGGTGGTGGCCAGCAGGCAGGCCAGCGCGCCCATCAACAGGTGCAGGTCAAACGCTACCGGCCCGGCACGGGTCAGCACGCCCACCCCCAGCAGGCCCAGGCACACCCCCGAGACTTTCGACAGCGTCATGCGCTCACTGAAAAACAGTCCGCCGATCAACACACCCATCAGCGGCGTGGTGGCATTGAAGATCGCCGAATAACCCGCTGGCAGCACTTGGGCGGCCACCGAATACAGGGTCGCCGGGATCCCGGAATTGATCATCCCGAGCAGCAGCACCGTCTTGAACTTGCCCTGGAAATCCCACTTCACCCGCATCACCGCGAGGATCGCCAGCAAGCCCGCAGCGGCAATCGACACGCGGAAAAACGCCGTCGGCACGCTGCCGATCTCCGGCGCGATGATGCGCATGAACAGAAAGCTTGCGCCCCAGACGGCCGCCAGCCCCAGCAGGTACACAATATCGACAGGTCTCACGAAGCGCTCCTACGTCAGTAAGGCGGCGAGTGTTGCCCAGAGACCTGCCCAACACAATCACTGATTACACGACAAACCGCGTGACCAGCCCGTTGAGGTCCACGGCCAGGCGCGACAGCTCCTGGCTGGCGGCTGACGTTTGCGTGGCGCCGGCGGCGGTCTGGGTGGACAAGTCACGAATGTTCACCAGGCTGCGGTCCACATCCCGTGCCACCAGCGCCTGTTGCTCGGCGGCGCTGGCGATCACCAGGTTGCGCTGGCTGATCTGCGAGATGGCGGCGGTGATCTTTTCCAGGGCGCTGCCGGCGCTGTTGGCCCGTTGCAGGGTCTGGCCGGCGTGTTCGGCGCTGCTGGTCAGGGCGTCGACGGTGTCCTGGGTCCCGCGCTGGATGCCGGTAATCATCTGTTCGATTTCTTCGGTGGAGTCCTGGGTGCGTTGCGCCAGGGAGCGCACCTCATCGGCGACCACCGCAAAACCACGTCCGGCCTCACCGGCCCGCGCCGCTTCGATGGCTGCATTCAAGGCCAGCAGGTTGGTTTGCCCGGCGATGCCGCGGATCACTTCCAGCACCTTGCTGATGTCCTGGGCCTGCACGGCCAGGCCTTCGGCCTTGTTGGAGGCGCCGAGCACTTCGTCCACCAGGTTCTGGATCGAGCTGATGGTTTCGCTGATCTGGTAGTGGCCGTGTTTGCTGTCCTCGTCGGAGGCCTGGGACGCTTCGGCACTCGACACCGCATTGCCCGCCACTTCATCCACGGCAGCGCTCATTTCGGTGACGGCGGTGGCGGCCTGTTCGATCTCATCGTTCTGCGCCTGCAAGCCACGGGTGCTCTGTTCCATCACCGAGCTCATCTCTTCGGCGGCCGAGGCCAGTTGCTGGGCCGACTCGCTGATGCCACGAATGGTGCTCTGCAACTGCGTCTGCATGGTGGCCAGGGCGGTCAGCAACTGGGCCGGCTCATCCTGGCCCTGCACCACGATCGGTTGGCTCAGATCACCGCCGGCGATGGTGCGCGCCACATTCAATGCCTGGCCAAGCGGTGCGGTGATACTGCGGGTCAGCAACCACGCCAGCAGGAGGGTGGCAATCAGCGCGATGACGATGATCAGGCCGACAACCCACTGCGCGCTCGAATACATCTGCGCGGCTGAATCCGCCGCGGCTTCCACAC
Organism: Pseudomonas sp. SDO5271_S396; assembly: GCF_054071795.1. Classification (NCBI taxonomy): domain Bacteria; kingdom Pseudomonadati; phylum Pseudomonadota; class Gammaproteobacteria; order Pseudomonadales; family Pseudomonadaceae; genus Pseudomonas; species Pseudomonas sp. SDO5271_S396. Next base: position 40,595 of record NZ_JBSVWB010000039.1, on the reverse strand, counting down.
CTTTCTGGTTGAAGGTGATCAGGTCCTCCAGGCTTTGATTGAGGACCGTGCCCTGGGGCGCCAGGCGGCTGTTGAGCAGGTCAATGGCCTCCTGTTGCTGGTCTTTGTCCACCAGGGCGACCATTTGATTGACGATGCTGAGGTAGGTGGCCGCGTTGCCTTTCAACACCTTGAGCAGGTCGCGTTCGGCGTCGCTGCTCAGCAGGGTTTCATGGCGGTCCAGCAAGGCTTGCAGTTCGCTGCGCTGGCGGGTGATCAGGACCTTGCTGTTGTCGCGGATACGCGATTCGTCGGTGGTGGCCAGGCGCAGGGCTTCCAGACGGATGCTGGCCACATAGGCGGCGCTGTCGTGGATGTTCTCGATGCTGGGCATCCATGACTCTTCGATAACCAGCGCGCTCTCCCGCAGCTTGGCCATCTGCCCCAGGCCAAACAGGCCCACCACCACCAGCAGACTGGCCAGTACCCCAAAACTCAGGCTGGCGCGCAGACCGATCCTCATGTTCCTCAATGACATCTCAATGCTCCTTGGGCGATTAGAACCTGTTCCCGGATCGGTCTTCAGACCTTGTTAGGGTGGGAGAGGGCGCGCTATATATCAAAGTGCCATCAATGTCGTAATCAGGGTTTCCCTTAGTGGAATTCCGCGCATCGCGAGGTGGAGACGATCGAGGTTGTGCAGCGCTTTCCGGCGCCTGCCTGCCAAGCCCCGCCGTTGCAGGCGTACGGGTAAAACGAAAGGTGACTTGGAGGTTTGTTTGTTGACCGATTGGTCGAATAAAAAAATTGAAAACAAATGTACGAAATACGCGGATTTGTTCCGGTTTGTGCAAGAAGTGACTCTTCTCGCGCCTGCATTCACTGACTAAGCTCAAGGCTCCAGATACCCGCAGAGGTTTCCCGCATGTCGCAGTCCGCCCTCGCCGTCGCCCGGATGATCCTCGATGGCTTTGACGATTACCGTGAGCATTTCCGCCGGATCACCGACGGTGCCCGTGAGCGTTTCGAAAAAGCCCAATGGCAACTGGGGCAGGCGGCTTCGGCGGCGCGCATCAATCTTTATGAAGAGAAGGTTGCAGAGGTAACTGCGCGGCTGCGCGCGCACTTCGAAGAGGCAGTCTTGCTCGACATCGATGCCTGGCCCGTGGTGAAAAGCGCCTACATCGGGATGATCGACCTGCGCTTTGACGATGAACTCTCGGAGACCTGGTACAACTCGATCTTCTGCGGCCTGTTCAGCCACGACCTGATCAGCGATGGTTGCATGTTTATCCACACCACCCGGCCCAGCCTGCGCCGGGCGCGGGCCGCGCAGACCCGCACCTACACGCCCGACGGCAACATCGCGCAGATGCTGGCGCAGATCTTTGCCGACTACCGTTTCAGCGAGCCCTACGCGGACCTGGCCACCGACCTGCGCCGCCTTGAAGCGCAACTGCGCGAAAGCCTGCCGGACTGGGTGTGCAAGGACCCGGAACTCAATGTCGAGCTGTTCTCCTCGGTGCTGTATCGCAACAAGGGCGCCTACCTCGTTGGCCGTCTCTATACCCGCGATGAACAATGGCCGCTGGTGATTCCGCTGCTGCACCGCGAAGGCCGGGGTATCCAGATCGATGCGCTGATTACCGACGAAGCCGAGGTGTCGATCATCTTTTCGTTCACCCGGTCCTACTTCATGGTCGACGTACCGGTACCGGCGGAATTTATCGGCTTTCTCCGACGCATCCTGCCGGGCAAGCACATTGCCGAGCTGTATACCTCCATCGGTTTTTACAAGCACGGCAAGTCAGAGTTCTACCGCGCATTGATCAACCACCTGGCCACCACCGATGACCGCTTCATCATGGCCCCTGGCGTGCGCGGCATGGTCATGAGCGTATTCACCCTGCCGGGCTTCAACACGGTCTTCAAGATCATCAAGGACCGTTTTTCACCGTCGAAAAACGTCAACCGCGCCACCGTGATCGAGAAGTATCGCCTGGTCAAAAGTGTCGATCGCGTGGGGCGCATGGCCGACACCCAGGAGTTCGCCGACTTCCGTTTTCCCCTGAGCAAGTTCGAACCCGAGTGCCTGGCCGAGCTGCTGGAAGTCGCTGCCGGCACCGTCGAGGTAGAGGGGGACACCGTGCTCATCCGCCATTGCTGGACCGAGCGGCGCATGACCCCGCTCAACCTCTACCTGGACAACGCCAACGCAGCCCAGGTGCGCGAAGCCCTGGAGGACTACGGCCTGGCCATCAAGCAACTGGCGGCGGCGAATATTTTCCCCGGCGACATGCTTCTGAAAAACTTCGGCGTCACCCGCCATGGGCGTGTGGTGTTCTACGACTACGACGAAATCTGCTTTCTGACCGAGGCCAACTTCCGCCACATTCCGCCGCCGCGCACCCCGGAAGACGAAATGGCCTCCGAGCCCTGGTACTCCATCGGCCCGCTTGACGTATTCCCCGAAGAGTTCCCGCCATTCCTGTTTGCCGATGCCAGCCAGCGCAGACTGTTCGACGAATTGCACGGCGAGTTGTATGACGCCGACTACTGGAAGGGCCTGCAAGAGGCGATTCGGGCAGGCAAGGTGATCGATGTGTTCCCTTACCGGCGCAGGGACCGCGATAACGAATGAGGCGCGCGCGGGTGGGCGGTTTTCTGCGACAATCCGCCCCCTGCATAAATAGACGACCGTTACGTACCTGATGACAGACCAAGCGCCCGCTATCGACCAACTGCTGAAAAACCTCGACCATGCCCTGCTCGCCGACCGCCACCGGTTGCGGCGTCAGTTGCTCGAGCTGCGCAAGAAGCCCGATGAGGAAAAGCTCGCGCAGTGGGTCGCGCGCATGCAGGCGTCTTGTGCCCAGGTCACGGCGCGGCGTGACAGTGTGCCGGCGATTCGGTATGACGACAGCCTGCCCATCGCCGCCAAGCGTGACGAAATCAAGGATGCGCTGCTCAAGCATCAGGTATTGATCATTGCCGGCGAAACCGGCTCGGGTAAAACCACGCAGTTGCCCAAGATCTGCCTGGAAATCGGTCGCGGCCAGTTCGGCCTGATCGGCCATACCCAGCCGCGCCGTATCGCAGCGCGCAGCGTGGCCAGCCGGGTGGCCGAGGAACTGGCCACGCCATTAGGCGCGCTGGTCGGCTACCAGGTGCGTTTCGAGGATCAGAGCGACTCCAATACCCTGATCAAGCTGATGACCGACGGCATCCTGCTGGCGGAAACCCAGAACGATCGCTACCTCGAGCGCTACGACACGATCATCGTCGACGAAGCCCACGAGCGCAGCCTGAACATCGACTTCCTGCTCGGCTATTTGAAGACCCTGCTGCCACGTCGCCCGGACCTGAAAGTCATCATCACCTCGGCGACCATCGACCTGGAGCGTTTTTCCAAGCACTTCAATGACGCGCCCATCGTGGAAGTGTCGGGTCGTACTTTTCCGGTGGAAACCTGGTACCGCCCGCTGACCCTGGAACAGGACGAAGAGGGCAACCGCGTCGAGGACGACCTGACCGTCGACCAGGCGATCCTTGCCGCACTGGATGAAATTGCCGCTTATGAACGCAGCGAACGGCGCAGCCCCGGCGATGTGCTGGTGTTTCTGCCGGGCGAACGCGAAATCCGCGATGCCGCCGAGATGCTGCGCAAGGCGCAGCTCAAGCACACCGAGATTTTGCCGCTGTACGCGCGCCTGTCGCCGGCCGAACAACAGCGCATTTTCCAGTCGCACCCGGGCCGGCGCGTGGTGCTGGCGACCAACGTCGCCGAAACCTCGCTGACCGTGCCGGGCATTCGCTACGTAATCGACAGCGGCACCGCGCGCATCAGCCGCTACAGCTATCGCGCCAAGGTACAGCGCCTGCCCATCGAAGCGATTTCCCAGGCCAGCGCCAACCAGCGTAAAGGCCGCTGCGGGCGGGTCGAGCCGGGTATCTGCGTGCGGTTGTACAGCGAAGAGGATTTTATCGGACGCCCGGAATTTACCGACCCGGAAATCCTGCGCACCAACCTCGCGGCGGTGATTTTGCAGATGCTGCACCTGCGCCTTGGCGAAATCACGGACTTCCCGTTTATCGAGCCGCCGGATGGCAAGGCCATCAGTGACGGTTTCAACCTGCTGCAAGAGCTCTCGGCGGTGGACCGCAATAGCCAGCTCACGCCGTTGGGCCGTCAGCTGGCGCGCCTGCCGGTGGACCCGCGCATGGGGCGCATGCTGCTGGAAGCGGCCAAGCTGGGCAGTTTGCAGGAGGTGTTGATCGTGGCCAGCGCCATGTCGATCCAGGACCCGCGCGAGCGCCCACCCGAGCGCCAGCAGGCCGCCGACCAGGCGCATGCGCAATGGAAGGACACCGACTCGGATTTCGCCGGGCTGGTCAACTTGTGGCGTGGCTTTGAAGAACAGCGCCAGGCGTTGACGGCGAGCCCGTTGCGCAATTGGTGCCGCAAGAACTTCCTCAATTACCTGCGCCTGCGCGAGTGGCGCGATTCCCATCGCCAGTTGAGCCTGATCTGCCGCGATATGCAGCTGGCGATCAACAAAGAACCGGCCGATTACCCGAAATTGCACAAGGCGGTGCTGTCCGGCCTGCTGAGCCAGATCGGTCAGAAAACCGAAGACGGTGATTACCTGGGCGCGCGGCAGCGGCGCTTCTGGATTCATCCGTCGTCGGGCATCGGCAAGAAGCGCCCGCAATGGCTGATGACCGCCGAGTTGGTGGAGACCACCAAACTGTATGCGCGCATGGTCGCCAAGATCGACGCCGACTGGATCGAACCCCTGGCCGGGCATCTGATCAAGAAAAACTATTTCGAGCCGCACTGGGAGAAGAAGCGCGGACAAGTGGTGGCCTATGAGCAGATCACCTTGTTCGGGTTGATCGTGGTAGGGCGCCGGCCGGTGCATTTCGGTCCGATCGATCCGGTGGTGTCCCGCGAGCTGTTTATCCGCGAAGGGTTGGTGCGCGGCGAGATTCAGTCGCGGGCCAGGTGCCTGGCGGCCAATCAGAAACTCTTGGAGCAGCTTGACGAACTGGAAGCCAAGGCGCGCCGGCGGGACATCCTGGCCGACGAGGAAACCCTGTACGCGTTCTACGATGCGCGCCTGCCCGCCGAGATCCACCAGACGGCCACGTTCGACAGTTGGTACCGGGTCAACAGCCAGAAGAACCCGCAACTGCTGATCATGCGCGAGGAGGATGTGCTGGCCCGTGAAGCCAGTGAAGTCACGGCGCTGCACTACCCGGACACCCTGCGCCTGGGCGACCTGGAGCTGGCCCTGAGTTACCACTTCGAGCCCAACCACCCCCGCGACGGCGTGACCCTGCGCGTGCCGGCACCGCTGCTGCCGGCGTTGCCGCCGGAGCGTCTGGAGTGGCTGGTACCGGGGGTGATCGAAGTCAAGTGCATCGCCCTGGTGCGCAACTTGCCCAAAGCGCTGCGCAAGAATTTCGTGCCGGTGCCCGATTTCGTCAAGGCGGCGCTGCAACGCATTGAGTTCGGCCAGGGTTCGCTGCCCCAGGCGCTGGGCCGTGAACTGCTGCGCATGACGGGGGCGCGCGTGGGCGACGACGCTTGGACCGAGGCCGCGCAGCAGGTGGAAAACCATCTGAAGATGAATCTGGAAGTGGTCGATGGCCAGGGCAAGTTCCTCGGCGAAGGTCGCGATCTGGCCGAGCTGACCGCACGCTTCGCCGAAGCCAGCCAGGCGGCGCTGGCGGTGCCGCAGACTGCGAAAAGCCAGCAGCCGGTTGAGGCCAAGGTATTCGCGGCAGTGGCCGAAACCACCCAGCAGAAGATCGCCGGCTTGTCGATGACGGTGTACCCGGCGTTGGTGGAAGAAAACGGCACGGTCAAGGAAGGACGTTTCTCTACCGCTGCCGAGGCCGAGTTCCAGCACCGTCGCGCCTTGCAACGCTTGCTGATGCAGCAACTGGCCGAACCGGCCAAGTTCCTGCGGGGCAAGCTGCCTGGCCTGACCGAGCTGGGGTTGATGTACCGCGAACTGGGGCGTGTCGATGCGCTGGTGGAAGACATTCTGCTGGCCAGCCTTGACGGTTGCATCTTGGACGGCGAGCCGAGCCTGCCACGGGACGGCGCCGGGCTGGCGGCCCTGGCCGAGCGCAAGCGCGGCAGTTGGACCGAGCACGCCGAGCGCCTGGCACGCCTGACCCTGGAGGTGTTGAAGCTCTGGCACGGTTTGCAAAAGCGCTTCAAAGGCAAGATCGACCTGGCCCAGGCGGTGGCGTTGAACGATATCAAGCAGCAGTTGAGCCACCTGGTGTACCCGGGGTTCGTGCGGGAAACCCCCGCGTACTGGCTCAAGGAATTGCCACGTTTCCTCAAGGCCGTTGAGCTGCGCCTGGAAAAACTGCCGAGCCAGGTGCAGAAGGACCGGGTGTGGAGCGGCGAGTTGTCCGGCCTGTGGACGCAGTATGAAAACCGCCTGAAAAAGCATGCGCAGGAAGGCAAGCGCGATCCCCAGCTGGCGCTTTACCGCTGGTGGCTGGAGGAATACCGGGTGTCGTTGTTTGCCCAACAGCTGGGGACCAAGGTGCCGATTTCCGACAAACGCTTGAGTAAGCAGTGGGGCCTGGTCGAAGCCTGAAATACAACACCAATCCCGCTCCCACAGGTTCGATGTATCCCGGCAAGGGCGTGTTTATTGAGGGTATGGCGCGAAATCCCGAGGTTTGTGGCAAACTTCGCCGCTATAAATGCCGGGATCGTCGTGAAAAGCCACGACGCGATGGAATAAAGCGTTGCCAGTTTGGTGCCCGCAGTGCGGAATCGGACTACTTATAGTTTGGTACGACGGTACCAATATCTTCTGCCTGACAGATTTAGAGGAACGACCGTGCATAACGTCGTCATCAGCGGCACTGGCCTGTATACCCCCGCCAACAGTATCTCCAACGAAGAGCTGGTGCAGTCTTTCAATGCCTACGTGCAGCAGTTCAACAACGATAACGCGGATGCCATCGAGCGCGGTGAAGTGCAGGCGCTGACGGAATCCAGCGCGGCCTTTATCGAGAAAGCGTCAGGCATCAAGAGCCGCTTTGTCATGGACAAGGACGGCATTCTCGACCCGCAGCGCATGGCGCCACGCCTGCCCGAACGCAGCAACGACGAATGGTCGGTACTCTGCCAGATGGCCGTCGGCGCCGCCGAACAGGCTTTGCAGCGCGCCGGCAAGACCGCCGCTGACATCGATGGCGTGATCGTCGCCTGCTCCAACCTGCAACGCGCCTACCCGGCCATTGCGATTGAAGTCCAGGCAGCCTTGGGCATCCAAGGCTTCGGTTTCGACATGAACGTAGCCTGTTCTTCGGCCACTTTCGGCATTCAGAACGCCGCCAATAGCATCCAGTTGGGGCAAGCGCGGGCGATCCTGATGGTCAACCCGGAAGTCTGCACCGGTCACCTGAATTTCCGCGACCGTGACAGCCATTTCATCTTTGGTGATGCGGCCACCGCCGTGGTGCTCGAGCGCGCTGATCTGGCGACGTCCAGCCATCAGTTCGACGTGGTGAGCACCAAGCTGCTGACGCAGTTCTCCAACAATATTCGCAACAACTTCGGCTTCCTCAACCGCACGGCGGAAGAGGGTGTCGGTGCACCGGACAAGCTGTTCGTACAGGAAGGCCGCAAGGTGTTCCGCGACGTTTGCCCGATGGTGGCCGAGCTGATCGGCGCGCACCTGGCGGAAAACCAGCTGGACGTCGCCGATGTGAAGCGCTTCTGGCTGCACCAGGCCAACCTGAGCATGAACCACTTGATCGTGAAGAAACTGCTGGGACGCGAAGCCTCGGTGGAAGAAGCGCCGGTAATCCTCGATACTTACGCCAACACCAGCTCGGCGGGCTCGGTCATTGCGTTCCACACCTACCAGGACGATCTGCCCAAGGGGTCGGTGGCGGTACTCAGCTCGTTTGGCGCGGGTTATTCGATCGGCAGCGTGATCCTGCGCAAACGCTGATCTACCGGTCGGCCAATGTCCAAGGTGGGAGCTGGCTTGCCTGCGATGACGAGGGTGAATTCACAGCCGCTATCGCAGGCAAGCCAGCTCCCTCAGGTATCGGGTTTTCACTGTGGGATCGAGGTAAACGATGGCAGCAGCGGACGACGCGCACCTGCTTGAACGCCTGCTCAAGGGTGAGCAGCGGGCCTACAAGGAATTGGTCAGTACTTACCAGAGCGCCATGCGCGCGGTGGCCTATGCCATCGTCGGCCAACGCCACGCCGATGAAGTCGTGCAGGACGCCTGGCTGTCGGTGGTGCGCAACCTGGCCAGGTTCGAAGGGCGTTCCAGCCTCAAGACCTGGCTGCTGACCATTACCGCCAACGCCGCCAAGGGGCGTTACAAGCAGAACCGGCGCGAGGTGCTGCTCGACGATTTGCCTTCGCCCCACGGTACCATCGGCGATGAGCGCTTTTCCCCGGATGACGGCCACTGGGCCGTCGCCCCGTACGCCTGGCATCAGGACACCCCGGAAGCCCTGCTGACCGAGGATGAGCTGCGCAAATGCCTTGAGCATACGTTGTTGAGTCTGTCGGAACTGCAAAGCAGCGTGCTGTTGTTGCGTGAGCGCCAGGGGCTGGAGTTGGAGGAGATTTGTAATCTTCTGACGCTCTCGCTCTCCAATGTCCGTGTGCTGTTGCATCGAGCACGGCTTAAAGTCTTTGCCACGGTGGAGCATTTTGAGGAAACGGGCGAATGTTGACCTGTAAAGAACAAGTGGCGCGTTCCAGTGACTATCTCGACGGGCAACTGACCTTTCGCGAGCGTCTGCTGGTGCGTCATCACTTGATGTTCTGCCCCAACTGCCGACGGTTTATCCGTCAGATGCGCCTGATGCAGGCGACGCTGAAGATCATGCCGGATGAGCCGGTAGAGGGTGTGGAGGCCTTGGCGCAGCAGTTGGCGCAAGAGCGGCTCAAGGATCACAAAGGTGGGGAATAAGCAGGCTCGCGTAGGTGGACCGGACGGATGATGGGGACCGCTCCACCCACGCAAGACTGTTTAAGAAGCAGCCTCAAGCGGTTAGCTTGAAGCTGCCAGTGACACGCTCGTCCTTGAAGCTTGTAGCTTGAAACTTACCGTTATCGTTCTTAGAACTTGGCTTCGGCATCCAACTGCAGGGTGTTGGTGTTGGCATCACGCTGAGTACGGCTGGAGAAGTCAGCCTTGGTCAGGAAGTACGTGGCGCCCAGGGCGAAGTTCTTGTCGATGTCGTAGCTGACCTTGAACTTGTGGCCACGGGAACCGGTGGTGCCGTTGGCGAAGTCCGAGTCGGTGAAGGCACCCACTACAGCGTTACGCTGAATGTCGCGGTAGTTGTAGTCCAGGTTGAAACCGAACACTTTGGACTTGGCACCCAGCAACCAGGCGGTGTCTTGGTCGGTTACGGCATCGTTGTTCTTCACGTACTGGCCGTAGAACGCCAGAGGCACCGCCAGGCCACCGATGTCGGCCTGGGCAAAACCTTCGTACAGGCGGAACTGGTTGTCGGCCGAGTTGCCGTTTACGGCCAGTGCGCATGGCGTGGTGGTCGTGGTGCAGCGGCTGTCCTTGTCGTTCTGGTAGGCATAGACGCTGCCGCCCAGGGTCAGTTTCAGGTTGTCGGTCACCGAGAAACGGGTACCCAACTGGCCGGATGTCAGGCGCAGGTCGTGGCGGAACTGCACGCCGTCGCCGTCGACGTTGTCCTTGAGGTTGTAGTTACCGATGCTGCCGAACAGCTCGGCGCTGCTACCCAGCGGGTATTTGTAGGTCAGTGCCAGACCTTCCGGGTTGATGTCGCTATCCCAGATCACGTCGCCCATGTTGACCCACGGTTGCAGCATCTTGCCGCCAATCACGTGCAGGTTCTTGATTTGGTCGGGGTGGTAGTCGATGTAGCCGAGGTCCAGCCAGATCGACTTCTTGTCGAAGTAGTTGTCCTGGTCCTGGTTGGTGGAGCGGGCGTCGTCGCTGCTGCCGGTGGCGATACGGATACCGGTGTCGACCTGGGAGTTGATCTCGGTGTAAGCGCCCAGGCGTGCACGGATGCGCTGACGATCCTTGTCGCGGCCGCCGTTATTGGATTCGCCCTGGATCTTCACGGTTTCCTGACGGAAACGTACGTCACCCTTGAACTGGGTCTTCGCGGCCCAGGCCAGCTTCTGGTCGAAGCTGCTCAACTCGTTGGTTTTCTTCGCGGTGGCCGCGATCTGCTCGTTGGTCTCTTGTTGAGCTTGTTGTGCGATCTGCTTTTCTTTCTGATCCTTGGCCAGTTCCGCTTGCAGCTCGGTGTACTGCGCCGAAGTGATCTGGCCGTTGGCCTTGAGCATGTCGAGCAACTTGGCGTCGACTGCGGCGCTGGCCGGAACGCTCAGGGCCAGTAACAGGCCGCCGCACAGGACCGCCGCAGTTTTGGTGGAAGCAAGACGCATATCAATCTCCGAAAGTGAGGAGGGATGGCAAACCATCCAGGACACAACCGACCGATGACGGACGGAAAAATAGCCGCCTGGTAGAACCAGGCGCTCTAAAAACAGGCGTCAGTATCACGATCGTTTATGACGCAGCAGTGGCTATCTGATGTCATCTAGATGACAAATTCTTTAGGTTTGGAACTATTGGGCTGTGACCCTGTCGTGCGATTCGAGGGTGTGTGAAGGGCCGTGATAAGCGATACTCGCCAAGCTTTCACGCCATGACGTAGTGAGGATGCCGATGCCGCTGCAACGCCTGGACAGCCTGTCCGAAATCGCCCCGCAGGAGTGGGACGCCCTGGTTCCGGATAGCCAGCCTTTTGTGCGGCACGCCTTCCTCAGTACGCTGGAAGACAGCGCCAGCCTGGGCCCGCAATCGGGTTGGCGCCCCGAGCATTTGCTGCACCGTGAAGGCGATCGGCTGGTGGCGGCCTTGCCTGGTTATCGCAAATGGCATTCCTATGGCGAATATGTGTTCGATCACGCATGGGCGGATGCCTGCGAGCGCGCCGGTATCGACTATTACCCCAAGCTGCTGGTCGCGGTGCCGTTCAGCCCCGTGAGCGGGCCGCGCCTGTTGGCGGCCAATGCCCAGGACGGCTTCGAGCTGCTGAAGAGCCTGCCGGGCTATCTGGAAATCGAAGGGCTCTCCAGCGCCCACATCAACTTCACCGATGCATTGGCCGATGAGGCACTGGCCGCGCAATCGGGTTGGTTGCAGCGCGTGGGGTGTCAGTATCACTGGCAAAACCGTGATTACCGTGACTTCCAGGACTTCCTCGACGCCCTGAGTTCACGCAAGCGCAAACAGATGCGCAAGGAACGTGAGCAGGTGGCGGGGCAGGGCATCGAGTTCGAATGGCTGCAAGGCCATGAGTTGAGCGAGGCCCAGTGGGATTTTGTCTACGCCTGTTACGCCAATACCTATGCAGTACGCCGCCAGGCGCCCTACCTGACCCGCGCATTTTTCAGTCTGCTGGCCGAGCGTATGCCCGAGGCGATCCGCGTGGTGCTGTCAAAACAGGGCAATCGCCCGGTGGCCATGGCCTTCAGCCTGATCGGCGGCGACAGTTTCTATGGCCGCTACTGGGGCTGCCTGGCGGAATTCGACCGCCTGCATTTCGAAACCTGTTTCTATCAGGGCATGGACTACGCCATCGCCCACGGCCTTCACCGTTTCGATGCGGGCGCGCAGGGTGAGCACAAATTGATCCGTGGGTTTGAACCGGTGATCACGCGCTCGTGGCACTACCTGCGTCACCCGGGGTTGAAGAATGCCGTTGAGGATTTCCTGGAGCGTGAACGTGTGGGCGTGCTGGCGTATGCCGAAGAGGCGAGGGCAGCCCTGCCTTATCGGCAGGCCTGAACCGCTGGTCTGGTGTTGAGGGCAGAAAAAATCTGGATCGCTATCCTGTATGTACAAAAGTACATACAGGATGTGCCATGCTATTTGAGTGGGATGAAGCCAAAAATAGAGCGAATATTGTTAAGCACGGCATCGATTTCAATGACGTTCCTGATCTCTTTCGGCACCCAATGCTGGCCATGCGTGATGATCGAGTGGATTATGGGGAAGAGCGATGGGTCAGTATTGGTTGGATCAAATTGTTAATGGGTGTGGTCGTATACACCGAGCGGCGTGGTGATGTGATTCGTATCATCTCCGCCCGAAAAGCAACCAAGAGGGAGGCCAATTACTATGACGCAAACATCGAAAACTGATTGGGAGCGCTTGGCCAAGATGAATGATGAGGACATCGATACCAGCGATATCCCTGAGCTGGACGCTGAGTTTTTCCGGCGTGCCGAATTGCGTGTTCCGGTGAAGCAGGCAGTGACTATCAGGCTTGATGCGGATGTTCTGGAGTGGTTCAAGGGGCAGGGAGCTGGCTACCAGACGCGAATCAATCAGCTGTTGCGCCAGTACATGCAGGCCCATCAAGGCTAAGGTCCCGCTCTATTCAAGGCAGCCCTGCCTTATCGGCAGGGCTGAACCCGTTTTACGTCAGGCCGAGTCCTCCTTGCCGAGCCATCGGTAGGTCACACCGCCGACCACCGCGCCGAGGATCGGCGCGAGCCAGAACAACCACAACTGCTGGATCGCCCACCCGCCCACGATCAACGCCGGGCCGGTACTGCGGGCCGGGTTGACCGAGGTGTTGGTGACGGGAATGGAGATCAGGTGGATGAGTGTCAGGGCCAGGCCGATGGCGATGGGCGCCAGGCCCGCCGGGGCGCGACGGTCAGTGGCGCCGAGGATGATCAGCACGAACATCGCCGTCATCACCCACTCACAGACAAACCCCGCCACCATCGAATAACCGCCCGGCGAATGCTCGCCATAGCCGTTGGACGCCAGGCCGCCTGCCAGTTCAAACCCGGGCTTGCCGCTGGCAATGAAGTACAACAACGCGGCGGCCACAACACCGCCGATGACTTGGGCGACGATATAGGCCGGTAACTCCCTGGCCGGAAACCTTCCGCCCACGACCAGCCCCACCGACACGGCCGGGTTGAGGTGACAACCGCTGATATGCCCGATGGCGAACGCCATGGTCAGCACCGTGAGCCCGAACGCCAGGGACACGCCCAACAATCCGATCCCGACTGCGGGGAATGCCGCGGCCAACACTGCACTCCCGCAACCGCCCAACACCAGCCAAAACGTACCCAATCCCTCTGTGACTGAACGTTTGAACAAAGACATGCAACACGTCCTTGATAGATCCCTATCGAATCAGTAAATCGGTGATGCTCCCTGCAGATTTACTTCAGCGCCCCTCTGGGCACTGCACACAATTACAGCACGCTTTTGACACAAATCCAGCTCATGAAAAAGCGCCAGGCCCCTTTGTTTCAGGGGGCTGGCGCTTATTTGGAGCAGGCGACGATCAGTCGATTCCGACAAACCCTCCCGTCTGGTGCTGCCACAGCCGCGCGTACAGCCCCTTGTGCGCCAGCAGCTCGGCATGGCTGCCGCTCTCGGCGATCTGGCCCTTCTCCAGCACCACCAGGCGGTCCATCCGTGCGATGGTCGACAAGCGGTGGGCGATGGCGATGACGGTCTTGCCCTGCATCAGCGTTTCCAGGCTTTCCTGGATCGCGGCTTCCACCTCCGAGTCCAGGGCCGAGGTGGCTTCGTCCATGATCAGGATCGGTGCGTCCTTGAGCAGCACCCGGGCAATGGCGATGCGCTGGCGCTGCCCGCCGGAGAGTTTCACGCCACGTTCACCCACGTGGGCATCCAGCCCGGTGCGGCCTTCAGCGTCCGACAGCAACGGGATGAATTCATCGGCGCGGGCCTTGTGCACGGCAGCCATGAGCTCTTCGTCGGTAGCGCCAGGCTTGCCGTACAGCAGGTTGTCGCGGATCGAGCGGTGTAGCAACGAGGTGTCCTGGGTGATCATGCCGATCTGTTCGCGCAGGGTTTCCTGGGCAACTTCGGCAATGTTCTGGCCGTCGATCAGGATGCGCCCGCCTTGCAGGTCGTACAGACGCAGCAACAGGTTGACCAGGGTCGACTTGCCCGCGCCTGAGGGACCGATCAGGCCGATCTTTTCACCGGCCTTGATTTCCAGGTTGAGGCCGCCAATGATCCCGCTTTGCTTGCCGTAGTGGAAATCCACCTGTTCGAAGCGCACTTCGCCGTGGGGCACGTTCAGGCGCGGCGCGTTGTCGCGGTCGATCACGGCCAGCGGCTGGGCGATGGTCTTGAGACCGTCCTGCACTTGGCCGATGTTTTCGAAAATGCCGTTGACCACCCACATGATCCAGCCGGACATGTTGACGATGCGGATCACCAGGCCGGTAGCCAGGGCAATCGCACCCGTGGAAATCAGCGATTGGGTCCACAACCACAGCGCAAGGCCGGTGGTGGTGACGATCAGCAGGCCGTTCATGCTGGTGATCACGATGTCCATGCTGGTGACCACGCGGCTGGCCAGCTGGGTTTTCTCGGTCTGCTCGATGATTGCTTCCTTGGCGTATTCCTGCTCGTAGTGGGTGTGAGCGAACAGCTTCAAGGTGGTGATGTTGGTGTAGCCGTCGACGATGCGGCCCATCAGTTTGGAACGTGCCTCGGAGGACGTCACCGAACGCTCTTTCACCCGGGGTACGAAGTAGCGCAGTGCCAGGCTGTAGCAGATGATCCAGGTGATCAGCGGGATCATCAGGCGCCAGTCGGCCTCGGCGAACAGCACCAGGGAACTGATCGCATAGATCGCCACGTGCCAGATCGCATCCACCGCTGCCACGGCGGAGTCGCGCAGGGAGTTGCCGGTCTGCATGATGCGCTGGGCAATACGCCCGGCGAAGTCGTTCTGGAAGAAATTCAGGCTCTGCTTGAGCACGTAGCTGTGGTTCTGCCAGCGGATCAGGCTGGTCATGCCGGGGCTGATGGTCTGGTGCACCAGCAGGTCATGCAGGGCGCCGAAGATCGGGCGCAGCAGCAGGGCGACCACGGCCATCCAGATCAGCTCGGCACTGTGCAGCTGGAAAAAATCGACGGGCGGCGTGCCCTGGGCCAGGTCGATGATGCGGCTGAGGTAGCTGAACAGTGCCACCTCGATCAGCGCGCCGATCAGGCCCACCACCAGCAAAGTGGCGAAGTGCGGCCATACCTGGCGCAGGTAGTAGAGGTAGAAGGGCAGGACGGTATCGGGAGGAGCCGCGCTGGGGGGCGCGCGGAAGATATCGATCAGTTGTTCGAAACGACGATAGAGCATTAGGGTTGACGCCCGCCGGGCGGGCTCTCCTTTCAAATGCGCGCGCGGCCTTGTGGGCGGCGCGCGGAGCTACCTGCTACCTCAGTCGATGCGCTTGGCCGACTTGATGTACACAGGATCGATTGGCACGTTCTGCATGCCCTGTTTGGTCGTGGTCTGGGAGTTGACGATGATGTCGACCACATCCATGCCCTTCACGACCTTGCCGAACACGGCGTAGCCGGCATCGCGGCCCGGGTCGAGAAAGGCGTTGTCGGCCACGTTGATGAAGAACTGGCTGGTGGCCGAGTTCGGGTCATTGGTGCGCGCCATCGACAGGGTGCCACGTACGTTGTGCAGGCCGTTGCTGGCTTCGTTCTTGATCGGCGCGTCGGTCGGTTTTTGCGACATCTGCGCGTTGAACCCGCCGCCCTGAACCATGAAGCCCGGGATCACACGGTGGAAGATCGTGTTGCTGTAGAAGCCCTTGTCCACATAGGCCAGGAAATTCTTGGTACTGATCGGCGCCTTGACCGGGTCCAGTTCGATTTCGATGTCGCCGTTGGTGGTGGTCAGGAGTACGTGCTGAGCCTTGACGGGCTCGGCCGCCATCAGGTTGGCTGCGAACAGTACGGAGCCGGCGAAGAAGGCGATTTTTTTCAACATGGGTCAGTGATCCTGGGTAGTGGTTTCGACTGTCTTTAGAAAATCGAGCAGGGTAGCGTTAAAGACTTCGGGTTGATCCAAGGGCGTGGCGTGGCGGGAATCCTCGATGACCACCAGCCGCGCATCGGGCAGCAGTTTTACATAGTTTTCTTTGTGCGCCACGGGGGTGTAGTCGTGGTCGGC
Source organism: Pseudomonas sp. SDO5271_S396 (assembly GCF_054071795.1). Taxonomy (NCBI): domain Bacteria; kingdom Pseudomonadati; phylum Pseudomonadota; class Gammaproteobacteria; order Pseudomonadales; family Pseudomonadaceae; genus Pseudomonas; species Pseudomonas sp. SDO5271_S396. The sequence continues at coordinate 24,572 of NZ_JBSVWB010000039.1, read as the reverse complement.
GCTGATGACCAGTGTTGGACAGGCGATTTTGGAGAGTCGTTCCTGTACGCCCCAGCCCACAATCGCGTCGAAGCTGGCGAGATAAGCACGTTTGTCGTTCTTTGCCCAGCGCTCGGCCATCTTGCGGCGCAGGTCGGCTTGTTCCGGCTCGGGGAACAATCGATCACCCAAGGCCTTGCCAATGGTGGCCAGGCTGAGCAGGCGCGCCAGGCTCCAGCGCTTGGTCCATTGCCAGTAATCGCCCGGGCTGCGCACCTTGACCTCGGGCGTGCTGTTGACGATGCACAGGCTGCGCACCCGGGCGGGTTCGTCCACGGCCAGTTGAAAGGCGATCATGCCACCCATGGACAAACCCACCACGTGGGCGGGCGGCAGGTTCAGGTGTTCGATCAGCGCAATCAAGTCGAAAGTGAACCCCTGGATGCTGTAGCGCTCGCGGGGTTTGTCGGAGCGACCATGGCCACGCACATCCACCACGATCAGGCGGTAATGCCGGGCCAGCACCGGGATCTGCAATTCCCAGTCCTGACTGCTGGAGCCCAGGCCGTGGATCAGGATCAACGGGTTGCCGTGGCCATATTCCTCGTAGTGCAGGGTGCAGCCTTCATGGTCGAACCAGGCCATGCATGAACTCCGTTTCAGGCTTGCTGTGGGGCGGCGAAAGGTGCGTCCAGGGGAGCGGTATCAAAAGTGCGCAGCAGTTCGACGAGGATCTGCGTCGCCGGCCCCAGGGGTTTGTCCTTGTTCGAATACAGATAGAACGTGGGATGGCGGCTGCCGCCCTGTTCCAAGGGTAGCTGCTTGAGTACGCCTTCGGCGAGTTCGCGTTCGATCATGTGCCGGGGTAGCCAGGCAAAGCCCAGGCCGCTGCCGACGAAGGTGGCGGCGGTGGCCAGGCTGCCGACGGTCCAGCGCTGTTCGGCGCCAAGCCAGCCCACGTCGCGGGGTTGCTGGCGACCGGAGTCGCGGATCACCACCTGCATCTGGCTTTCCAGGTCCTGGAAACTCAGCTCGCGATTCATGCGGTGCAGGGCGTGGTCGGGATGGGCCACGGCGACGAACTCCACGTCGCTCATTTCCGTACCCAGGTAACCCGGGATGCTGAAGCCGGAGATCGCCAGGTCCGCCACACCTTCCATCAACAACTCTTCAACGCCGGAGAGCACCTCTTCACGCAGCCGCACGCGGCAGCCACGGCTCTGCGGCATGAACGCGGTGAGGGCGCGCACCAGGCGTGCGTTAGGGTAGGCGGCGTCCACCACCAGGCGTACCTCGGCTTCCCAGCCCTGTTCCATATGGTGGGCGAGGTCTTCGAGCTGGCTGGCGTTTTTCACCAACTGGCGGGAGCGGCGCAGCAGCACTTCGCCTGCTTCGGTGAGCACGGCCTTGCGCCCGTCGATACGCAGCAGCGGCACGCCGAGCTGATCCTGCATGCGGGCCACGGTGTAGCTCACCGAGGATTGCGAACGGTGCAGCGCTTCGGCCGCCTGGGCGAAGCCGCCATGGTCGACCACGGCTTGCAATGTGCGCCATTGATCGAGGGTAACGCGGGGCGCTTTCAAGATGAGCTCCTCTTGTCCTAAGCTGACAGCCTTTATTGGAGACTGCCGAATGAGAAAATTCTGTTATTTGCTGCTGGTGCTGCTGCCAATGAGTGCGTTTGCCTACCCCATCGATGTCACGAAAAAAATCGACGGCGTCAGCGTGGACTACACCGCTTCCGACGTGGACGGCGATATCAGCTCGATCCAACTGAATAACTACGGCACCAACGATGCGCTGTGCTCGGTAACCTTCACCAATGGCCCGGAATCACCGCGGCGCCGTACGGTCACGGTGCCGGCGGGCAAAAGCACCAACACCACGGTCAAGTTCAACCGCGCCATCATCAAGATGCGTATCGCCTTGGCCTGCTCGCCCAAATAAAGCGCAAGCGGAGCATGCCCTCAGGAATACTCCGCTTATAAGCAAATTTCTAGATGGTTTATAGCAGTTTTTTGCGCTTTTTAATCGAATTGGCTCTGTTTAATCTTCACTCCATCGACTTACAGCAATTACAGATGGAGCCTACAACGCCATGTCCAATGTTCTGATCATCGAAAGCAGCGCCCGCCAGCAGGGTTCGATTTCCCGCCAGCTGACTCAGCAGTTCATCAGCCAATGGCAAGCCGCCCACCCGGCGGATCAGATCACCGTGCGTGACGTGGCCAGCAACCCGGTCCCGCATCTGGACGCCGACCTGCTGGGCGGTTGGATGAAGCCCGCCGAAGAGCGCAACGACAGTGAACAAGTGTCCCTGGACCGCTCCAATGAATTGACCGACGAATTGCTCGCCGCCGACGTGCTGGTACTGGCCGCGCCGATGTACAACTTTGCAATTCCCAGCACCCTCAAGGCTTGGCTGGACCATGTACTGCGTGCCGGCGTGACCTTCAAATACACCGCGACCGGCCCTCAGGGCTTGTTGACCGGCAAGCGTGCCATCGTGCTCACCGCCCGTGGTGGCATTCATACCGGCGCCAGCTCTGACCATCAGGAACCCTACCTGCGCCAGGTAATGGCCTTTATCGGTATCCACGACGTCACCTTCATTCACGCCGAAGGGGTGAACCTGAGCGGAGACTTCCAGGAGAAGGGCATCAACCATGCCAAGGCGCTGTTGGCACAGGTCGCCTGAACCGTTAATCGTCAGATAATCGCGCGGTGTTTATCTAACCCCACGCCAACCCTTCAAGTACGCGTACGAACCTCCCTTTGCACTTGTAGCTCCTGAGTGCTCCTGCCCGACTGACGCTTTAGCGAGGTCGGGTTTTTTTTGCCCCGAGTTTCGTCAAACGCCGAAAAGCTTTAATGTCCCGCCCATTCGAAACGAGGCGCGCATGGGCTATCTACTGGTTGTCACCCTGATTCAGGCATTTTCCTTCAGCTTGATCGGCGAATACCTCGCCGGTCACGTCGACAGTTATTTCGCGGTGCTGGTGCGTGTGGTGCTGGCCGGGCTGGTGTTTATCCCGCTGACACGCTGGCGTGCGGTGGAGCCGGCCTTCATGCGCGGCATGCTGATGATCGGCGCGTTGCAGTTCGGCGTGACCTACGTGTGCCTGTACCTGAGCTTTCGCGTACTCACGGTGCCCGAGGTGTTGCTGTTCACCATTCTTACGCCGTTGCACGTGACCCTGATCGAAGATGCCCTCAACCGGCGCTTCAATCCCTGGGCACTGGTTGCAGCGCTGGTGGCGGTGGGCGGCGCGGCGGTGATTCGTTTTGACCAGATCACCCCGAACTTCCTCATGGGCTTCCTGTTGCTGCAACTGGCCAATTTCACCTACGCCGCCGGGCAGGTGATGTACAAGCACCTGGTGGCGCGCTACCCCAGCGACTTGCCGCACTACCGTCGTTTCGGCTACTTCTACCTCGGCGCCCTGATCGTGGTGCTGCCGGCATTTCTGTTGTTCGGCAAGGCCAACTTCCTGCCCGAAGCCCCCCTGCAATGGGGCGTGCTGGTATTCCTCGGCCTGGTCAGCACGGCGCTGGGCATGTACTGGTGGAACAAGGGCGCCTGCCTGGTCAACGGCGGTACCCTGGCGGTGATGAACAACCTGCATGTGCCGGTGGGCCTGTTGCTGAACCTGCTGATCTGGAACCAGCACGAGCCGTTGGGTCGATTGGCGCTGGGCGGTCTGGTGATTCTGGGGGCGGTGTGGATCAGTCGGTTGGGCCAGCAACCGAGCAGGGGAGCAGCGAAAAAAGTGTCGTAGCAAAAAGTTGAATCGCCAGAAACGAGGAGGCCCCGCAAAGCGGGGCCGTCACATAACCTAGTCTCGTCACCGTTTCGTGTCGCACGGGAGTGGAGGTTCCTAGGGCTGCGGGGCCAGATTACCAGCCGCGATTTTTACGTCAACCCCATCTGGCGCCGGTCTAGGTCAACTGCACCATTTGGCAACAGTATGTTTATTTCAAGCGAAAAAAACCGTCTGCACTATCGCTCCCGCTTGTACATTTCTTTGCGCTGAAGGGAGTTTGCGGGTAGATGGTCTGGCAAACGTTGGAGTCAAAGCTCTCCACACCACGAATGACGCGCTACCTCAGGGGATATCAGGGCAATCAAGAGCATGCCGCTGCCGCCTATGTGCACAACATGCGGATCGCAGAATCCCTGGTGTCGATTTTCCACGTACTTGAAGTGAGTCTACGCAACGGTATTCAGCGCGAGATGGCGCGCGAGTATGGGCGTGCAGATTGGTACGAGGCCTTCAGAGCAAGCAGCAATCCAGAGCTTCGCTCTAACTATCAAAAAGTGGACGACGCGCGTGCAGCGCTCAAGAAAAGAGGTGTGGACCCAGGTCCGGACGACATCACGGCTGAATTGAGCTTTGGCTTCTGGACTTCACTGTTCAATCGAAAGGCCTTCCCGGATGTTTCCAAGCCTTTGATGAAGGTGTTTTTCTACTGTCCGAGATACGCCAGGAAAGCAGACGTCATCCGCAGCCGCCTGAATAATGCGAGGGACTTGCGAAATCGATGTTTCCATCACGAGCCACTCCTATGGCGACCGCTATTTGCCTTGCACCGGGATATCACAGAAGTTGTGCAGTGGATTGATCCTGGTTTGTGCGCCTGGTTAAAAAACCATGATCGACTCCCCACTGCATTGGTTGATTGGATTCACTGGAGGGAGGCGGCGAAGTTTCCGGCCGCTCAACCAGCGTCAAAAACTGAATAGCGCTAGAGCACGGCTTTTTCCGGTGACGGCAAATGACTGGTGCCCAACACCGCCGGCAACACCCCCGCCCGCAAATCATTGCCACTCGGCTGCTGATACAGGCTCAGCCCGAATTCCGGCAGCACCGCCAGTAAGTAGTCGAAAATATCACCCTGAATCCGCTCGTAATCCGCCCACGCCGTGGTGCGGGTGAAGCAGTAGATTTCCAGCGGCACGCCCTGGGCGGTGGTTTGCATCTGGCGCACCATGCAGGTCATGTTCGGCTGAATGTCCGGATGGCTTTTGAGGTAGGCCAGGGCGTAGGCGCGGAAGGTGCCGAGGTTGGTCATGCGGCGGCGGTTGGCCGACAGTTGCGCGCTGTGGCCCTGGGCTTCGTTCCAGGCCTTGAGTTCGGCCTGCTTGCGTCCGATATAGTCGGTGAGCAAGTGCACTTGGGTCATGCGCATTTCTTCGTCGTCACGCAAAAAACGCACGCCGCTGGCGTCGATGAACAGGCTGCGCTTGATCCGCCGCCCACCCGACGCCTGCATGCCGCGCCAGTTCTTGAACGACTCGGACATCAGGCGCCAGGTGGGGATCGAGACGATGGTCTTGTCGAAGTTCTGTACCTTGACCGTGTGCAGGGTGATGTCCACCACGTCGCCATCGGCGCCGACCTGGGGCATCTCGATCCAGTCGCCGACGCGCAGCATGTCGTTGCTGGTCAGTTGCACGCTGGCGACGAACGACAGCAGGGTGTCCTTGTACACCAACAGAATCACCGCCGACATGGCGCCAAGACCCGACAGCAGCAACAGCGGCGAGCGGTCGATCAGGGTGGCGACGATGATGATCGCGGCAAACACGAATAGCACCATCTTGGCCAGTTGCACGTAACCCTTGATCGAACGCGTGCGTGCGTGTTCGGTGCGTGCATAAATGTCCAGCAAGGCATTGAGCAGTGCACTCACGGCCAGGGTCATGAACAGGATGGTAAAGGCCAGCGCCACGTTGCCGATGAACAGGGTGGCGGTTTTGCTCAGGTCCGGCACTAGGTAGAGGCCGAATTGAATGACCACCGATGGCGTCATTTGCGCCAGGCGGTGAAAGACCTTGTTCTGGCGCAGGTCGTTGAGCCAGTGCAGTGCCGGCTGCCGACCCAGCAGCTTGACGGTGTGGAGGATCAGATAACGTGCCGCTCGTCCGAGCAGCAGTGCCACCACCAGCAACACCACCAAACCCAGGCTGGCGTGCAGCAGGGGGTGTTGATCGAGGGCGCCCCAAAGGTCTTGGACGTTGAGCCAGAGCTGTTTGATATCCATGGGTGAAACCGATTCTTCTATAGGAACGAGACGGGGCGATTAGAGCATTTAAGTGCAACAAAGTTATCGTTGCGGACAAATACCCTGACAAAAAAGCAGCTGATTGGCCTCGTTCGCATAAAGACGCTCGGTTTGGACGCCCGAAACCGGTACCCTATGCAGCTGATTTTTTGCATTTCTTCGAGGTAGCACCCGTGTTTTCCCAATTCGCCCTGCACGAACGCCTGCTCAAAGCCGTGGCCGAGCTTAAATTTGTCGAGCCTACGCCTGTGCAGGCAGCGGCCATCCCGCTCGCGCTCGAAGGGCGTGACCTGCGGGTGACGGCTCAAACCGGGAGTGGCAAGACCGCTGCCTTCGTTTTGCCGATTCTTAATCGTCTGATCGGCCCGGCCAAGATCCGCGTGAGCATCAAGACCCTGATCCTGCTGCCGACCCGCGAGCTGGCCCAGCAGACCCTGAAGGAAGTGGAGCGTTTCTCGCAATTCACCTTCATCAAGTCCGGCATGATCACCGGCGGTGAAGACTTCAAGGTCCAGGCCGCGATGCTGCGCAAGGTACCGGATATCCTGATCGGCACTCCGGGCCGCATGATCGAGCAGCTAAACGCCGGCAACCTCGACCTCAAGGAAGTCGAAGTGCTGGTGCTGGACGAAGCCGACCGCATGCTCGACATGGGCTTTGCCGACGATGTGCAGCGCCTGGTGGGCGAGTGCGCCAACCGTCAGCAGACCATGCTGTTCTCCGCCACCACCGGCGGTTCGACCCTGCGCGATATGGTCGCCAAGGTGCTGAACAACCCTGAGCACCTGCAAGTCAACAACGTCAGCGACTTGAACGCCACCACGCGTCAGCAGATCGTCACCGCCGACCACAACGTGCACAAAGAGCAGATTCTCAACTGGCTGCTGGCCAACGAGACCTATCAGAAAGCCATTGTGTTCACCAACACCCGCGCGGCGGCGGACCGTATCTACGGTCGCCTGGTGGTCCAGGAATACAAGGCGTTCGTGCTGCACGGCGAGAAGGACCAGAAAGACCGCAAGCTGGCCATCGATCGCCTCAAGGCCGGTGGTGTGAAGATCCTGGTCGCCACCGACGTCGCCGCCCGCGGCCTGGATGTGGACGGCCTCGACCTGGTGATCAACTACGATATGCCGCGCAGCGGCGACGAGTATGTGCACCGTATCGGTCGTACCGGGCGGGCCGGCAACGATGGACTGGCCATCTCGCTGATCTGCCATGGCGACTGGAACCTGATGTCGAGCATCGAACGCTACCTCAAGCAGTCGTTCGAGCGCCGCACCATCAAGGAAGTCAAAGGCACCTACAGCGGGCCGAAAAAGGTCAAGGCTTCGGGCAAGGCGGCTGGCGTGAAGAAACGCAAGACCGACGCCAAGGGTGACAAGAAGAAAACCGGCGCCAAGTCGCCGACCAAGCGCAAGATCGCCAACCGTCCAAAGACCGACACGCCGTCGCTGGTCAGCAAGGACGGCATGGCGCCGCTCAAGCGTCGCAAGCCTGCGGCGCCTGCTACCGAGTAAGGTCGGCGGGGCATGTAAAAAAACCGGACGATTGTCCGGTTTTTTTATGCCGTCAGTTTTGAGCCTTGGCCGCTGCTTCCTTCAGTTCCTTCAGACGCGCATCGATCAACTGGCACTTATCGGGGAAATCCGCACTCTCGGTGTCCAGATCCATCTTTTGCAGTTCGTCATTCATCTCCTTGGCCTTGGCGGGATTCTGTTCAGTCAGCTTCGATACTGCCTGGGCCAGTTGCTCGCGCTTGGCGGTGGCTTCATCGGGCGTACAGGCCCATGCGGGCAGGGCGCTCAACAGCGTGGCAGCCATGACCAGATTTATCGCGGTTTTCATGATCGGACCTCCTTGGCAGTCGTGTTCAGTTGAGGTCGCCTGACTGGCGAAAGTTCACCCGTGTGACGCTGGTCCGGTCGGCTGAACGGCTACGCATGGGGCGTGTCCCACCTTTGACAGGCTACTTTCCACGGCCTGCAGGAGAAATCAGGATGACGACTTACAACTGGGATCTGGTCGAACGGTTGCTGCACGAGGTGCAGAACGGCGAAGGCAGCTTCGCGCCGCGCAAATATGCCGAGCAGGAAGCCGCCGAGAAGGCTACGGCGGGCGAGTCCACTGGCAATCTGGATGCGCTGAAGAAGACGGCGGCGGATTACGAAGCGCTGCTGTTCAAGCGCGGTTTCATCGAGTCGCGCCCCGAAGAGCAGGGCGGCAATGGCGAGAATTTCATCCTCACTCCGCTGGGCGCTCAATTGCTGGCGTTGATCGACAGTTCGATCCCGGGCAATGACCATCCGCGCCAGGTGCTGGATGAGCAGGCCGATGCGCTGGACCCGGCGACTTTTGCCGAGGTGGCCTCCAAAGCTCAGATTGCTTGACAGCCTACCCGTTTAGACCCCGGCAGCCTTCAGGCACTTGAGCGTCTTGAAGTCGTTACGCACGCTATCGATCTTTTGCGTCAGTTTCATGCGCTGCTGGGGTGTGCTCTGGGCCATCAGGTCGACGATCAAACTGCGTGCCTCGGCTTCGGTGCGTGCATAGGCGACCTTGTATTCCGGTGTCCACAGGCTTTCCCGCTCCACCAGTAATTGCCGCATTTTCTGCGCAAAATCCGCGCTCTGCCGCTGGGCGACGGCGGCACTGAACTGCGCCTGCCACCTTGCCCGGTTACCGATCCATTCCTGATTCTGCTCGCCCAGCGCAGTGGACCAGGCCGTCACCCGCGCTTGCTGACTGGCGCTGAGCGGGCCGATCCAGGCGTCCAGGCGCTTGCTCATGCGTTCGGCGCGCTCTTTGATCTGCTGGGCAAGCGGCGGTTTGAGGTATTCATCCTGGCGCTTGCGCAGGTCCTTGGCCAGCGCCTCGTTCATCTCCTTGGCCTGACGCTCGTCCAACCCTTGCAACAACTGAATGGCCGAGGGCGTGATTTCCCGTGCGATTTCGGCAATCGCCTGTTTGGCTTCTGCCGTACGGGCTTGCAGGGCCGCGTCGGTAATCTGGCCGCTGTCGACCATCTGTTGCAGGCGGTCGAGCCAATCCAGATAACCGGGTAACTGGGTGGTGCAGTGCCAGGCCAGGTGTTCCTTGAGGGTATCGTTGAACCAGCTCTTCTGCCCGGCGTTCATGTCCAGGTAATCGTTGAGGGTCCAGGGAATGATCACGTCCAGGTTGCGGTACGCCAGGCCCACTCGACTGCAGCCGGCGAATACCAGGCTCAGGCTCAACACGACCACCAGGAGTTTCAGCCGACGCAACATGGGCGATTCCTTGCGCAGAGGGATTAATGCATGGGAACCCGCGCGGGGCGCGACAGTTCAGCCCATCAATAAAACGACCGTGCGGCCTTCAAGGTCAACAGCCCGTCACATTGCGAATTGTGTCCGGAGTAGGCGGAGCAGTCGCTGCCGCTGAGGCTGGAGTCGCTATAGATCAGGTTCAGGTCAATCCCCATCCAGGCGCGGGAGAACTGCAGCGACCAGTCGCTGAAGCTGCGAATCGAGCCGCCGTCTACCGACACCGGTGTGCCCAACTGATGGGTGGTGTACTTCACGCTCACACCAATGCCGAATGGTTGTGTACCGCCGAGGTCGGCGAAGAGCGTGCTGTCCTGGCGGTCCGGATCATTGCTGAAGGACACGCCGAACCGGTTGCCCAGCAGGTTCAGGCCGCCGTAGAACTCCTGGCTGTCGAGCGGGCTGAGCTTGGGGTAGCTGTAGTGGATCAGGCCCACTTCGTAGCCCAGCGTCTGGTCGAACGGGCGCTTGAACCCCATGTAAGAGTCGACTTCGAGGTTGCTGGTCGAAGACAGGCCCATGTTCGGCGAGAACTGGCCGAAATACAGGCCACTGTCATGGCTCAGGTCGAGCCCGCCGTGAAACGAATCGCTACCGGGCGCGGTGGGTTTGACCAGGCCCTGGGCCATGCTGCGACTGGGCGTGGTGCCCAGCTTGAGATCGAAGTCGCCCAATTCACGCTGGAAAATCTGCGCTTCGGCCAGGGGGCTCGCCATCAGGGCGCCGATCAGGAAAATGCTGGCTTTGAGCATGCTTCACTCCATGAAAAAGCGAGGAGCAGTAACGAGGAAATCGGGCAGAAGCCCGTGCTAGACGCGTGCAAGCATACCGGCGAATGTCAGGCGTTGAGCCCCGTTCGTCGATTGACGCGATGATTCGTGTGGGAAGGGGGCGGAATCCAGTCCTAGCGCCCTGGAAGGCAAGACGCTTGGGGACATGGTGTATTGCGGGGGGGATTACTTCTTGCCCAGGCTGATCTGCTTGGACGGGCCGAAAGTCTGGCCGCTTACGCCCTTGGCGATCTGCTGGATTTCGCCACCGGACTTGAGGAATGCGGCAATCTGGCTGTTGATCGATTCGCTGGTTTCAACGGCGGGAGCTGGCTTTGCTTTGCTGTTGGATGCTTTTACGCGCATGGCGGCCACTAACCTGTAAAAATTAACTTGGCCAGGCATCGTACAGGAAATACTTGACAATTGCTTGGCAAATATCCCGCGGGAATAAGTGGCGGGCCTTGAAATAACACAAGTTCATCTTTGAAATAATCCCCTAACTTACTGTTTTAACTCGAAACCCTAGGGGCATCGGGCGGTTTGTACCCGGTCTGGATTCAGCCGAGCGATCAGACGAGCGGGGCGGTGCCAGTGAAAAGCCACGCAACCCCGTGATTTTTCAGGTACGCGCGCGTGGCGAGCGCAACTCGGGTAGAATGCCGCCCACGTTACGAGGGTATTGGAAATGGCTTTAGTCGGGCGCTACAACAGTTTGCAAGTGGTTAAACATACTAACTTTGGTTTGTACCTGGACGGTGCGCAAGACGGTGAAATCCTCTTGCCCAATCGGTATATCCCCAAAGATATTCCCAGTGAGGATGAAGACTGGCTTAACGTTTTCATTTATCTGGACAGCGATGACAAACTTATCGCCACGACTGAAAAGCCCAAAGTACAAGTGGGCGAGTTTGCCAGTTTGAAAGTCGTGGAAGTCAATAGTATTGGCGTGTTTCTCGATTGGGGGCTGCCCAAGGACCTGTTGCTGCCGTATTCGGAAGAAAAACGCCAGTTGAGCGCGGGTGAATACTGCGTGGTGCATGTCTACCTCGACAAGCACACCAAGCGCATCACCGCCACTGCGCGGCTGGACCGCTACCTGGACAAGACCCCCGCCAACTACAAGGTGGGCCAGGAAGTCGACCTGCTGGTAGCCGAAGCCACCGACATGGGCTTCAAGGCGATCATCAACAACAAGCATTGGGGCCTGATCCACAAGAATGAAGTGTTCAAGTTCCTGCGCCCGGGCAAGGAAGAGAAAGGCTTTATCAAAGAGATCCGCGCTGACGGCAACATCAGCCTGAGCCTGCAACCGGTCGGTCAGGAAGCGGCGTCCAGTCTGAACTCGAAGATCCTGGCCAAGTTGCGCGAGAACAACGGTACCTTGCCGGTCAGCGATAAAAGCGATCCGGCGGTGATCAGCAACTTGTTCGGTGTGAGCAAGGGCAACTTCAAGAAGGCCATTGGCGCGCTCTACAAGCAAGGTCAGATCGTGATTCACGCGGACCGTATTGAACTAAGCTGATCGTGCATCGCTCTCCTGTAGGAGCGGGGCTCCTACAGAGGTTGCGGTCATGTCTAAAAGCGTTATCTACGCCTATCTTGGTACCTTGGTCACCTTTCTGATCCTGGACGGCCTCTGGCTCGGGGTCTTCATGGGCCCCACCTACAAATCCCTGCTGGGCCCATTGCTGCTCGATCAGCCGCGCCTTTGGCCCGCCGCGTTGTTCTACCTTCTATATGTCCTCGGCTGTGTGGTCTTCGTGGTTCTGCCCAGCAACAGCTGGCAGCACGCTGCGGGCATGGGCGCCTTGCTGGGGCTGGTGGCCTACGGCACCTATGACCTGAGCAATTGGGCCACGCTGAAAGGTTGGACTCCCGGCCTGGCCGCGATGGACATGGCTTGGGGCGCCTGCCTCACGGCCATTTGCTGCACGGTGGGCTATCTGTGTGCACATCGGGTGCAACCGTGATTGTGTACAGGATTATTGTGCACCGTTGCTGAGCGTAGGCCTTGCTTCGAGTCTTCCTGAAATGCCTTTGGAACCTCCGTTTTAGAGGGATTGTGTGCCATTGGCATGCATTCTGCTGACTATCTCGTATACAAACTTCGCCGCCTTCCGTATGCACCCTGTATCGGAAGCGCAGGCGAGTATTTCGAGGAGCCCAGCGATGACCGAGCAATTGCCCAAAGGCTACAGCCCACGCCTGTATAACCAGGACCTGGGGCCGCTGCCGCAGAAATGGAACTGGTACAACATCTTTGCCTTCTGGATGAGCGACGTGCACAGCGTCGGCGGCTATGTGTTCGCTGCCAGCCTGTTCGCCCTTGGGCTGGCCAGTTGGCAGGTGCTGATTGCCCTGCTCGCGGGCATTTGCATTGTGCAACTGATCGCCAACCTGGTGGCCAAACCCAGCCAACAGGCCGCTGTGCCTTACCCGGTGATCTGTCGACTGGCGTTCGGTGTGTTCGGCGCGAACATACCGGCAGTGATTCGCGGGCTGATCGCGGTGGCGTGGTACGGGATTCAGACCTACCTGGCATCGAGCGCCTTGATCATTGTGGTATTGCGCTTTTTCCCACAGATGGCGGCGTATGCAGAGCCGCATTTCGCCGGTCTGTCCTACTTGGGGTGGATGGGCTTCCTCGGCTTGTGGGTAGTGCAGGCAGCGGTGTTCTGGGCTGGCATGGAGTCCATTCGCCGTTTCATCGATTGGGCGGGGCCGGTGGTCTATGCCGTGATGTTTGCCCTGGCCGGCTGGATTGTGTGGAAGGCCGGTTGGTCGAATATCAGCTTCACCCTTGCGGAAAAGTCCCTGTCGGGTTGGCAGGCGTTTGGCCAGGTCATCGTGGCGACGGCGCTGGTGGTGTCGTATTTTTCCGGTCCGACCCTGAATTTCGGCGACTTCAGCCGTTACTGCCGCAGCATGCAGGATGTCCGGCGAGGCAACTTCTGGGGGCTGCCGGTGAATTTTCTGGCGTTTTCCCTGGTGACCGTGGTGATTGTGTCGGGCACCTTGCCGGTGTTCGGCGAAATGCTGCATGACCCTATCGCCACCGTCTCGCGCATCGACAACAGCATGGCGGTGCTGCTGGGCGCCTTTGCCTTTGTGACGGCCACCATCGGCATCAACATCGTCGCCAATTTCGTCTCGCCGGCGTTTGACTTCGCCAACGTGGCGCCCAGCAAAATCAGCTGGCGCGCCGGTGGGATGATTGCCGCTGTGGCGTCGATTTTCATCACGCCGTGGAACCTGTTCAACAACCCGCTGATGATTCACTACACCCTGGATATCCTTGCCGCGTTCATCGGCCCACTGTTCGGCATCCTGCTGGTGGATTTCTACCTGATCAAAAAACAGCGGATCGACGTGGATGCGCTGTTCGATGACAGCCCGAGCGGGCGTTACTATTTCGACGGCGGTGTGAACTGGACGGCGGTCAAGGCCCTGGTGCCCGCGACGCTGGTGGGCATCGCGATCACTTTCACACCGGCGTTGCAAGGCATGGCCAACTTTGCCTGGTTTACCGGTTGCTTCCTGGGTGGCGTGTTTTTCCTGGTGTTGGCGCGCCGCGAACAAGTGCGTGTTTCAACCCCTCTGGTTGCCGGCTGACAACCCCGGCAGTGTGGCGGGACGCAGCAACAACGTGCCCGCCAGCAACAGCCCGCAGCCTGCAATCACCAATGCTGGTTGCAGGCCACCGCTGAGGTGGCTGCTGACCGACGCCAGCAACGGGCCGCTCAACTGACCGATGGCAAAACTGGCGGTCAGCAGTCCGGTGCTGCGCTGGTAGCCGTGGGGGGCGACGTCCCGCAGGCGCGCCATCACCAATTGCATGCACGCCAGGAACGGCGCACCGCACAGCAACACACCCAGCGCCAGCCCCCGGCCGTTGCCCAGCAGGCAGGCGAACACGCCGGCAGCTTGCAGCCACAGGGTGGTCATCAACCAGCGACGGGTGGTGTCCGGGTCCTTGCGACGAAGGCTGGCGACCACCACCCCGATCGCGGCGGCCAGGCCAAAGCACGGCCAGAACAAATCGGCCTGCCAGGCGCCCTTGAACTGCGCGCTGGCCATCTGCGATAGAAAGGTCGCGGGAATGATGTAACCGAGGCCGTAAAGCACATAAATCCAGCACAAATGCGCGATGCTGCCGTTATTGCCGGCCTCGGGCGAGTTTGCCACCGGTGCGCCGGCGGTGGAGGGCCGTGGCAGAAACGGCAGGATCGCCAGCAGCATCACCAGGGCCACCACGCCATACACCAGCCATAACGTGGCGGAGCTTTGCCCCAGCAGGTTGGAGCCCAGCGCGAGCAAACCGGTCAACAGGATGCCCAGCCCTGGACCCGCGAAAACCAAGGCCCCCAACCGCGGGCGCCCGGCGGCGATCGCCAGCGGCTGGCTCAGGCTGGTGATCATTACAAGGGCCCAGGCGCTGGCTACCCCTGTGCCGAAGCGCAGTAGCAGGTGTGGCCAGAATCCATGGGCCCAGTACGACGCCAGGGTCAGCAGCACGCATAACCACAAGCCGCCATACAGGCGCCCGCGCACATGGTGATGGCTGCGGGCGAAGATCGAGTCCACGGCACCCACGAAGTAACCCAGGTAGTTGGCGGCGGCGATCAGGCCGGCGCCGGTCAGGTCAATCTGGCCCTCATTGAGCAGGTGCGGCATTTGCGGGGTGAGGGCGAAACGGCCAATGCCCATGGCCATCATCAGGGCGATAAAGCTGGCGAGTAAGCGGATCAGGGGTGACATGGTCAAGGTTCCTGCAAGTCAGCGAATGACCCTCAGGCTAAAGCGGATTGACTTTCTGTAAAAATGAATAATAGTGAGTAACTTGTTCAGTTTTGGAGAAAGGAATGGAGTTCAGTCAATTGCGCATCTTCCAGGCCGTGGCGGAAGAGGGCTCCATCACCCGAGCGGCGGACCGCCTGCACCGTGTGCCATCGAACCTGTCGACCCGACTCAAGCAGATGGAAGAGCAACTGGGCGTGGAGCTGTTCGTGCGGGAACGCCAGCGTTTGCAGCTTTCTCCGGCAGGCAAGGTGTTGCTGGATTACAGCACCCGCCTGCTGGCGTTGCATGACGAAGCCCATGGTGCGGTGCAAGGCGGGCAACCGGCGGGCGATTTTGTGCTGGGCAGCATGTACAGCACGGCGGCGGTGCATTTGCCCAAACTGCTGGCGCGTTATCACAAGGCTTATCCGATGGTGAACCTTCAGGTGCAATCGGCGCCCAGCGGCGAGCTGCTCGAAGGCTTGATTACCGGCCGCCTGGACGCCGCTTTCGTCGACGGCCCCGTCACCATTGCCACGCTGGATGGTGTTGCCCTGTGCGAAGAACGCCTGGTGCTGATCTGCGAAGCCGATCACCCGCCGGTGCGTGGCCCGCAGGATGTCGCGGGGCGTTCAGTGTTCACCTTTCGTCGCAGTTGCGCCTATCGCACGCGGCTGGAAACCTGGTTTTCCCATGACCGAGTGGCCATGGGGCGGGCCATCGAGATCGAGTCCTATCAAGGCATGCTCGCCTGTGTCATCGCCGGTTCCGGAGTGGCGTTGATGTCCGAGTCCATGCTGGCCAGCCTGCCGGGCAAGGACAGCGTGTCCGTTCATCCATTGACCGGGCCTTTTGCCACTGCGACCACCTGGCTGATGTGGCGAAAGGGTATGCTCGGCGCTAACCTCAACGCATGGATCGACCTGCAACGAGAGGGCATGGTGGAGTGGGTGCAAGACACCCGGGCCATTGCTTGAACGATCCGTCAGGATTTTGATGAATTCAGTAATAGTTCGTTGTGGTTTCGTTCAAGCATTTTGTAGGACTTGGGGCTACTATCACTGTAGGAAAAGGCGACAGAACTGACGCCTACCGGCATTACCCTCAAAGGGGGCAACCATGAAAGAGAAAATTCAAAACTGGCTCCATGACCTCGGTGTTGCACTGGGCTTGATCGAGCCTCCGCTGCAACCGGTGCCGATCCGTACGGATGACGAGCAGCGTCGGCCACGTCGCCGGTAAGCGTGAGGCGCTCAAGTGATCGGATGTTGATCGTGCGGGCGCTGACGTGGCAGGTCACTTTTCAGGGCATTCCCAACTCCCTGTGCTTGAGCGATGCCTGTCCATCTCCCTCTTATCGTCTGACGAGGCAGCCGCCGTCGTCAGACTCTTCTGCTTATTTCGTCATCCACGCCTAATCCCGCTTTCAGCCTCTATATTTTTGCCTTCACAAGGACGAGAAGGCATTGGGATGACGAGCATTGATAATGAAGGCATGTTGATTTCCAGCAGGGTCGAACTCCGCCGGTTTCCCTCGATAGAGCATGGGGATTTGCGCAGCGTGCGCGCCCTGGTGATCCACCAGACTGACGCCCCAACGGCGCAGCACACTTTCAATAGTTACCGAAATAAGGGCAATGGCGCGCACTTTCTCATCGAAAAGGACGGTGTGATCTACCAAACGGCCAGCCTGAAAAAACGCTGTTATCACGTCGGGAGATTGCTGCGTTCCAAGTGCCAGGCGGTGGATAAGTCAACGTGTGACGCTGCTCAGATCAAGGCCATTGAATCACTCACCTGGACGTTGCAGCTCCGCGCGTTGGATCGGTATGAACGCACCAAGAACTACCCTGAGCGTTACCCCATGAATGCCGATTCATTAGGCATCGAGCTGGTCGGAAAACACTTGGATAAAAAGCAATATGAGACGGTGACGGCGTTGCAAAATCAATCGCTGCAATGGTTGGTCGCTGAGTTATACGGTCATTTCAGTCTGACTTCCAAGGATGTCTACACCCACCCGCAAATTTCGTATAAACATCTGGGTGAAGCCGGCAGCGCGGTGTGGCAATGAGGTTTTGGCCAGCGGCATTTGCTGTGTTGCTCGTGGGCTGTTCGCCTGTCAGCGATGTGTCGATTACGCGTTTTGAATCCCTGGAGCCTGAGTCGTGCCGAGCATCGGACGTTGCACTCGATGAGCGGCAAATCACCTCTTTCTTCAAGCGTGCCGAACGCATTGATGGGCGCACGCTGCATGACGACTATGAATGGGCGCCTTGTCACCTTGAGGGCACCCTGACCTATCAGGGAAAGGCCTGTACCTGGCACGTGCGCGCGGGACATACAGGCGAAATCGAATGCCCGGGGGTACAGCAGTACTTTGGCTGCAAGACCTGCTACGACCTGTTTGGAGGGCCCATGCCTTAGCGCGGGCCCGCTCGGACTTGACGTTTTAGCGTCAGAAATGGATTACCTCATTGTCAGAAGCGGGGTGCTTATTTAATCCCACCGATGCGCATAGGTTGAACTCTGCCAGGAAAGGTCCGCCCTGACTCCATAAGGCCTGGAAACGCTTAAGTGCATTTCTGTAGTGGCCCAAGGTATCCAACTGGTGCTGGACTATGGGCCTGCAACATTGGAGGCATTTCGGATTCGCACACAAGCACTGGGCTGCAGTCTCTGCACATGGTGCACGCCTGCGACACTTACGATTCAGGCGGCAACCACCGAAGGCTGTCATTGCGACCTCGACTATGCTGTCTCCGTTCAACTGAGTTTGATGGCCCTGCGCGGCTTGGTCAGGCGCAAGCTCGCACAATCACTGACGATCCCCTCACAGCCCGCCGATACCGATGCGCCGCACGTGGCCATCATCGGTAGAGGCATCAACGGGTTGCTCCAAGCGGTCATGCTGCGCATCGCGAATTATCAGGTTACGGTGTATGGCGGGCATCAGCAGGGCGATGGAGCCAGTCACAAGCGTATAAACATGCGCCATATGTCAGCCACGGAGACCACCGCAAAACCCCTGGAAAACGACTATTTATTGCCTGGTAATCAGTGTTTGGCCATTGAGTGCAATCGTGCGGGCATCGAGTTGTTTGAAAAGCTTCTGGCGGACAATCCGTCGCTGGCGCGATTCGCGCAGGGCCCAGATATTGACGCGGCGGACACTGATGCAGAGCCTATCCATCTAAAGAGTGAGATAGAGGTGCTTTTGCAGGATTCTGGCGTTCAGTTCAAGCCTGCACATCTGAGTTCGGCTCAAATTGATGAACTGAGCAGGCAGCACTTCGTAATGGTGCTTGGGGATGTAGAGGCTGGGTTATCGATAGTCTATTGCTCTGCCTACCATCGCATCGCAGCTGGCGGAACCTACGCCGCAGGCACAACCCAGGGATTGGTTTGGGCCTCGTTGGTCCAGGAAATCATCCAGGCGAATTGAAACGTATCGACGGGGCAAAAAAAACGGGCACGACATCCGACGTCGTGCCCGCTGAAGAAACCATTTTAAACCCTGTTACGCATCAAACCGCCCGAGCCGTCATCGCTTCCGGTTTGCGTGACAGCAGGCTTACCAGCACGAAACTCACCAGCCCGACCCCCAGGCTGTAGTAGATCGGCGTGTTTGCATCCAAACCATCCTTGAACATGAACACCAGCGCGGTCACGAAGCCCAGGGTCATGGAGCTGATGGCCCCCGCGGTGGTGGCGCGTTTCCAGAAGATCGCGCCGATCAGCGGGATGAGCATGCCGCCCACCAACAGGTTGTACGCCAGCGTCAGGGCGCTGATCACGTCGTTCACCACAAGGGCGATACCCAGCACGGCGATACCGGTGAGCAGCGTGAACAGGCGGTTGACCGCCAGGCTCGACTGTTTGCCGCCACGCAGGCGCGGCAGCAGGTCTTCGGTCAGTACGGTGGAGGCGGCCAGCAGGCCGGCACTGGCGGTGGACATCATCGCCGCGAGCGCGGCGGCGATCACCAGGCCACGAATGCCGTCCGGCAGCGACAGTTTGACGATGGCGGCGAAGGCGTTGTTGACGTTGTCCAGGTTCGGGATGAGCACGTGGGCGGCCATGCCGATCAAGGCACAGGCCAGGCCGTAGAGGATGCAGTAGAAACCGGCGAACGTGCCTGCGTACTTGGCGACTTTTTCGTCACGGGCGGTGAATACCCGCTGCCAGATGTCCTGGCCGATCAGGATGCCGAAGAAGTAGATCATGAAGTAGGTGACGATCGTGTCCCAGCCGATGGCGGTGAAGCTGAAGCTCGACGTCGGCAGCTTGGCCACCAGTTCGTCCCAGCCGCCAACGCGGTACAGGCAGATCGGCAGCAGGATAAACATCAGGCCCACGGTCTTGATGATGAACTGCACGATGTCGGTCAGGGTCAGCGACCACATGCCGCCGACCGTGGAATACACCACCACCACGCCACCGCCCAGCAGTACCGAGAGCCAGAACGGCAGGCCGAACAGCACTTGCAGCACGGTGCCGATGGCCAGGATCGAGGTCACGCCGATCATCAGCGCATAGGCCAGCATGATCACCGCACTGGCCTGGCGGGCCATGGGGTTGTAGCGTTTTTCCAGGACCTGGGTCACGGTGAAAATCTTCAGTTTCAGCAGCGGCTTGGCCAGGAACAGGTTCAGCGCAATGATCCCCATGCCCAGCGCGGCACACAGCCAGAAACCGGAGATACCGTGCACATAACCCAGGCGCACGGTGCCGACGGTGGACGCACCGCCCAATACCGTGGCGGCCATGGTGCCCATGTACAGCGATGGGCCCAGGTTGCGCCCGGCCACCAGGTAGTCTTCGTGGGTCTTGGCGCGGCGCATGCCGTAATAGCCGAGCACGAGCATGCCGGCGGCGTAGATGAGTACGACGAATAAATCCAAAGCCATGACGGCGGGTCTCCGATTATCGTTTTTATGGGCGATCAGGCGGCGTGTTGCATCGCCGGTTTAGCGAGCAAATCCTTGCTCTTGCTGCGCGGATCCGTCGGGCCATAAACGGCCGCCGGCTCCGGAAACAGACGAAGCAGCGTGAGGTACACCAGCGACGCCAACCCCAGCGTCACGGGCAGGCTGATATCGATGCCGTCGGCCAGGTTGCCCAGCGGTCCGACGAACTGCCCCGGCAGGTTGACAAAGCACAGGCCCACCAGCGCGCTTGGAATCCAGGCCCCCAGCCCGCGCCAGTTCCAGCCGTGGCTGAACCAGTAGCGGCCGCCGGTTTCACCGCGGGTGAACACCTGCAGGTCATCCGGGCAGTAGAAGCCTCGGCGCACGATCAGGCCGATGATCATCATCACCATCCACGGCGTGGTGCAGGTGATGATCAGCACGGCGAAAGTCGACACGCTCTGCACCAGGTTGGCGGCGAAACGTCCGATGAAGATGAAGGCAATCGACATCACCCCGATCAGCAGCGTGGCCTTGACCCGCGACAGCACGCGTGGGAATACGCTGGACATGTCCAACCCGGTGCCATACAGCGAAGTAGTACCGGTAGACATACCGCCAATCACCGCAATCAGGCACACCGGCAGGAAGAACCAGCTCGGCGCCACCGCCAGCAAACCGCCGACATAGTTGTTGGCCGCAATATAGTCCGGCGCCTTGATCGCTACGATGGTTGCGGTGGCCAGGCCGAACAGGAACGGGATGAGGGTGGCGACCTGCGCCAGCACCACCGCCAGCATAATGCGCACTTTCGGCGTTTCACGCGGGATGTAGCGCGACCAGTCGCCGAGGAACGCCCCGAAGGAGATCGGGTTGCTCATAGCCACCAGTGCGGCACCGATGAACGCGGCCCAGAAGCCGGCCTGGCCGAGGGCGACGGTACCGGCGAAGTGGCTGTCGAACGCCGGTGCAAAGGCGAAGATGCCCAGCAGGAACAGCAGGCTCGCTGCCCACACCGCAATGCGGTTGACCCACAGCATGAAGCGGAAGCCGTAGATGCATACGGTCAGCACGAGAATGGCGAATACACCGTAGGCCAGGCCCAGGGTCAGGTCGGTTTCCGGCAAGCCAATCAGACGTTTCGCACCTCCAACCAGCGCATCGCCCGAACTCCACACCGAGAGTGAGAAGAAGGCAATCGCCGTCAGCAATGACAGAAACGAGCCAACGATCCGCCCGTGCACGCCAAAATGCGCACCGGAAGACACGGCGTTGTTGGTCCCGTTGATCGGCCCGAACAGGCCCATGGGCGCCAGGATCAGCGCGCCCACCAGCACGCCCAGCACAATCGCCCAGACCCCGGCCTGGAACGACAAGCCGAACAGCACCGGGAACGAGCCCAGCACGGCGGTGGCAAAGGTATTGGCACCGCCGAAGATCAGTCGAAACAGATCCTTGGGGCCGGCGGTACGTTCGTGGTCCGGGATCTGTTCGACCCCGTTGGTTTCTATTTTGCGAATACTGTTTTCGTTGTTTTTATTATTCATGATCAGCTCCGATCACATTGGCTAAGGGGGCGGCAGCCCTTCCGGCATTGCGGACAAATGTTCGTGACAGGCCAGCCACAGGCCTTCTTGTTGTTGTGTGCCAGACCCTTGTCGTTTGAAGACGATGGTCTCGCGCTCCTGGCTAATGAATTGCTCCCCGTTCATGCGCAACTCGGTGGCCACGTCATGAATAAAAATCGCCACGTCGCCCTGCAGGCTGACGAAGGCATTGCTCGAGGTGCACGACAGCACCTCGAACCCCTCGTCCGCGCGCCAGCTGTCCCACAAGGCCTGGTAGGCATCGCGACTGAGCAGTGGCTGGGGGAGGGTGTAGAACACGAAACTGGCATCGGCCGTGAACGCGCCAAAATACGCAGCGCGGTCATTGCGGGCGAAGGCCGACACCAGGTCGGCCGCGGCTTTCAGCACGGCTTGGGCGCTCATCAGCGGTGTGCCACGCCGGGCAGTACGCAGAGCATCTCGTACAGCAGGTTGGCGCCTAGCAGCGAGGTGTTGCCGGTGGTGTCGTAAGGCGGCGAAACTTCTACCAGATCACAACCAATCAGGTCGAGGCCCTGGCAGCCACGGATGATCTCGATAGCCTGGATGGTGGTCAGTCCGCCGATTTCCGGGGTGCCGGTGCCGGGTGCCCAGGCCGGGTCGATGCCGTCGATATCGAAACTCAGGTACACCGGGCCGCCGCCGACTTTCTCACGCACTTCGGCCATCAGCGGCGCCAGCGACTGGTGCCAGCATTCTTCAGCCTGGACCACGCGGAAGCCCTGCTTGCGACTCCAGTTGAAGTCTTCGGCGGTATAGCCCTGGGCGCGCAGGCCGATCTGTACCACGCGGTCGCAATCCAGCAAGCCTTCTTCTACCGCGCGGCGGAAGGTGGTGCCGTGGGCGATCTTCTCGCCGAACATATGGTCGTTCACGTCGGCATGGGCATCGATGTGCACCAGCCCGACCTTGCCGTGTTTCTTGTGGATCGCCCGCAGGATCGGCAGGGTGATGGTGTGGTCGCCGCCCAGGGTCAGGGGGATCACGTTGTGTTCGAGGATCCCGTCGTAGGCTTCTTCGATGATGCGTACGGCGTCGAGCAGGTTGAAGGTGTTGATCGCCACGTCGCCGATATCGGCAACCGACAGCGAATCGAACGGCGCCGCGCCGGTGGCCATGTTGTACGGACGGATCATCACCGATTCGGCGCGGATTTCACGCGGCCCGAAGCGGGTGCCGGCGCGCAAGGAAGTGCCGATGTCCAGGGGCACGCCGATAAAGGCGGCATCCAGACCGGCTGCGGTCTGAAGGTGGGGAAGACGCATCATGGTGGCGATGCCGGCGAAGCGCGGCATTTCGTTGCCGCCCAGTGGTTGGTGGAAAATCTTGTCCACGGGAGTGCCTCATCGTTGTTTTGTTTATTAGGGGTCGATTCTGCGAAATACGTCGAAACGAAAGAATCGGCAGGGGCAAATACTTAGTTCAGATTTTTCTAAACTAATGCCTGAGGTAAACTCCGTTCAAATGTGGGAGCTGGCTTGCCTGCGATGGCGGTGGGTCAGCTTGCACCTGTATTGCTGATACACCGCCATCGCGGGCAAGCCCGCTCCCACAGGATTATGTGTGTGCCTTCGGAGACCCCATGGCCAACGCCTTGCCCGACCTGAAACTCCTGCGCATCTTCGTCAGCGTCGTGCGGCATCAGGGGTTCGCCAATGCTCAGCACGAACTCAACCTGTCCACATCGGCGATCAGTACCTATATGAGCCAGCTGGAGTCGGCGTTGGGCCTGGTGCTGTGCCATCGTGGGCGCGGCGGTTTCAGCCTGACCAGCAAAGGTGAGTTGTTCCACCAGGAAACCCTGCGCCTGCTGGGCGAATTGGAAGGCTTCGAGCAATACGCCGCCGCGTTGAAAGGCGAATTGCGCGGCACCCTCAAGCTGGGCGTGCTGGACTCCACCGTGAGTGACAAGGCGTTGCCGTTTGCCGAAGTGATCGGTGCCTACAGCCTGGAGCATCCGGCGGTGCACCTGCATTTGTCGGTGATGAGTCCGTACGAATTGCAGTTGGGGGTGCAGGACAACCGCCTGGACCTGGCCATCGGCGCGTTTTCCAATCGCATGAGCGGCTTGATCTATATGCCGCTCTACCGTGAACAACACTGGCTGTATTGCAGCACGCGGCACCCGCTGTTCAACGAGCGGCGCATTCCAGAGCCTGTGATCACCCAGCAACGCATGGTCGGTCGCGGTTACTGGAGCCAGGCCGAACTGGCGCGTCACGGCTTCAAGCACAGCGCGGCCACGGTGGAAAGTATGGAGGCCCAATTGATCCTGGTGCTGTCTGGCGCTTACATCGGTTATTTGCCCGAACACTATGCCCAGGCCTGGGCCGACAGGGGCGACTTGCGCGTACTGCTGCCGGCGACCTTCGGCTACCAGGCGCCGTTTTCCATGATCATGCGCCGGGGCCGCAGCCGCGAGCCGTTGATCCAGACCTTCCGCGATTTGCTCAAAGCCCAGCTCAATCAGGCCTGAAACCATGTCCAGACCCCAATGTCCCCGCTGCTTCAGGCCTGTCACCCATTGTCTGTGCCCGCTGATCCCCAGCCTCGACAGCCGCACCCGGGTGTTGCTGTTGCAGCACCCGAGCGAGGTCAACCATGCGCTCAACACCGCGCGGCTGGCGGCGCTGGGTCTGAACAATGCGCAGTTGGTGGTGGGGGAGGTGTTCGATGATCTGCCGGCGTTGTTGAACGTGCCGGGCTATCGGGCGCGGCTGTTGTTTCCAGCGGACGACGCTCAACCCTTGCAGGCCTATGGACCGTCCGATGACGCGCTGCTGCTGGTGGTGCCTGATGGCACCTGGCGCAAGGCGCGCAAATTGCTGCACCTCAATCCATTACTGGCAACCTTGCCCCGCGTGACGCTGGCCGACGGTGGCGTTTCGCGCTACCGGTTGCGCAAGGCACCGGGCCCGGGAGCGTTGTCGACGGTAGAAGCGATCACGCAGGCCTTGCAGGTGCTGGAAGCGCCAGCCTCGTTCGAGGCGCTGCTCAAACCTTTCGAAGCCTTGATCGAGGGGCAGATTGCGGCGATGGGAGATGAAGTGTTTCGCAAAAATCATGGCGACGGGCGGACCGGGTAGCAGATTTATCGAGGTAGGTTTATCGCAGGCAAGCCAGCTCCCACAGGGGAATGGCAATAGAGAGTTC